>NZ_JASCQJ010000002.1:0-127500 GCF_033043255.1 Clostridium lamae
ATAAAATAACACAATAATAAGATTCCAATTATTAATGATAATATAATAATTTTTATACTGAAATCTTCTTTATTATCATCAAAGAGAATTGTTATTAGTCCAATTCCTGCAGTTAAAAATATAATATCAAGAATTACTCTCTTAAATCTTATCCATAAACTAGACTGTCTTTTCTCATTATTAATTACCTTAAATTTAATTAATTTAAATAAGTCTATAATACATACTATTATAAAAATACTTATGATAGCTGAACTTAATAAACCTGAGTTATCCACGAAATAATCTATACTTCTTCCCCTAAATATTGATGATATTTGAGTAAATAATATAAATGTTAAAGATAATATTCTTAGAATTAATATAGTTAAAGAGTTATCAAATAGGCATTGTATTTCTTGAATTCCTTTTTTACTAATACTACTTTTTTTATCTTCATTTTCTTTATAAAAAACTTGCAATTTATTAAATTCACAAGAATAATTCCATCCTAAGTCTTGAAGCTTTTCTCTATATTCTAATGCTAATTCCTTATCTAGTTCTCCATTTTCCAAAACTCCATCAACTACATCTATTGTGTATTTTATCTGCTTTGGCTCCATTTTCTTAAACTTAATATATAATCTTGATACCTTCTCAAGCATCCATCCTTTTAAAGCCAGCTCTTCAAAATAAGATTCCAAAGCTCCTATTTCATATGAATAAAAATCCATTAAAATTATATTTATATCCCCAAATCTCAATTAAATACCCCCTCAGTTATCTTATAAAGGTAAATCCCTTTTATTAAATCTTAATATACCAGCTATATATAAAATTATTCCTACTACTAATAACACTATAATCATCCATATTGCAGAAACGTTACCCTTAATTAACTTATCTGTATCTAATAATGTGAAAATAGTAAAGTATTTAAAATTCTCTAACTTTCCTCCCATATTAGCTAAAAGTTGAATTATAAAAAATCCAATTGGTACACCAGCACTTATTGAGTAGGATAACTTTGTATCATTACTAATACAAGAAGCAAAAAATGCAAGTCCACTTATTGATATATGAAGACAATATAGACCTATATTCATTAATATATATTTCTTAATATCTAATTCACCAGGGAAATTAACTTCACTAGATATTATTCCAACTAAAGTAATAAAGAATATTAAAATTCCAATTGAAATCAACATGAAAAGTGCTTGTGTTATAGCAATTTTACTTTTTTTATTTGGAGTTGCTAAAAGATAAGCCATTGAGCCACTATCAACATATTTTGCTATTAACTTGTTGGCTATTATTATCTCAAATATCATTGGAAAAATAATAAATAGAAATCCAAATAAATAGGTATTTATAAACTCTATTAATGTAGCTCCAGGATTACTCATTCCAAAAGCAGCCATCATTTCAGGTATAGCTTTTTCAAATTCAGCTAATGCTTCCCCTATTTCTGGATCAAACATTGGAATTATTACTGATATATACATAGTTAATACTGCTGCAAAAATTATAAAAAGTTTATAATTTGACTTGACTTCTCTTTTTAATAGTGGAATACTAATCATTATTTTCACCTCCATAATAATGCATAAATAAGTCTTCTAGACTTTGAGTATAAGATTCTAAATTTAAAATTTTATACTTTCCTAATGCCTTAATAAAAGGTGTAATATCTCCTTTTATAGATACTGTTACATTATTATCTTTAATTTCTTTTACTTTAAATCCTTCAGTTCCAAATTTATTTGCTATATTTGAGTTTTCAAATGTTACATTATATATCTTTTGCTTAGATTCTTTTAATGTAGATATATTCTCAACAGCTACAATTTTTCCTTCTTTAATAATAGCTGCTCTATCACAGGCTTTTTCTACCTCTTCAAAATTATGAGAAGACATTAATATAGTTCTTCCCTTTTCCTTTTCTTCTGCTATTAACTTTATAAATTCATTTTGCATTAATGGATCTAATCCACTAGTAGGTTCGTCTAATATTAAAATTTCAGGTTCTTGCATAAATGCACATACAATACCAATTTTTTGTTTCATTCCCTTAGACATCTTTTTAATTTTACCTTTAGGATTTAGCTCAAACCTTTCTATAAGCTCCTTAGCCCTAGATAAATCTTTAATCCCCTTCATTTCCGCAACAAACTTTATAAACTTAATACCTGTCATATCATCTAAAAAAGCAATTTCTCCTGGTAAATATCCAAGATACTTTTGAATTTCACTAGAATTATCGAAGCAATTTGATCCATTAATTGAACAACTCCCTTTATCAGCCTTTGAAAAACCCATTAAATGACGAATTGTTGTTGTTTTTCCTGCTCCATTTGGTCCTAGAAATCCAAGAACTTCCCCCTTCTTAACTGAAAAATTTATACTAAAAATCCCTTTTCTATCACCATAGTCTTTAGTAAGATTATTAATTTCTATTACATTCATTTTAACCCCTCCAAAGAGTTTGTTATAGTACCATTTAATAAGTTATATTATACCGCATACTGATTCCATTCTCAATTATATTTGTTAATTTTTGTATATATATTTTAATTATACAGTTTTTAGAATATACTGTAATTACAATAATTGATGGAGAGGTGATTTTCATGAAAAATTTATTTAAAAGTAAAATATTTATTACTATCTTAGTTATTATATTAATCATAGCTATTGGTACTTTTTCATTTTTACTTTATAAGCAAATTGACTCCGGTAATTTAAGTGCTAAATCGAACATATCTGATATTGAAAAAATAGATAAGGAACTTTCTAGTGAAGATTCAACTGAAATAAAAGATAGTGATTATTATCCTATTGAAAATATTTATGACATCATTCATAGAATGAGTAATACTAAAATAATCGCAGAGGACAACCAAATTTGGGGTAAAATAGAAATGGACTCTGAATATATAGCATCATTAAAAAGCCTCATTGAAAAAATTGACTATGAAGATAAAGACTATATGCTAGAAGTTCTTACTAGATGGGAAAATAATGATTTTTCTCAAGCTGTAGATGAGCATAATTACTTTTGGAAAAAGCTTGGTGGGACTGTAGGAAAAGCAACTTCCTTAAAAGAATAGTGTTTAAAATATAATTTTAGAAGGACCCATTAATAGTTCCTTCTAAAATTGCTATATTGTAAAGAATATAATAATTTATTTTTTGACTTCTCTGCAACATAAATAATAACCACCACGAGCCATTTCAATATTAACTTCATAGGTTCCATCTTCTATTTTAAAAATTATAGGCTTTTCTTTACTTATAAATTCAATATTCTTTTGTTCTTTCTCTATAATATCGCAAATGGTCTTTGCAGATGGATACGTTAGTGAATCTTTTAAATCAATATTAAAACTTTTTCTAAAAAATTTCCCCATAAAAATCTCTCCTTATAATATATTACAATTGTTAATTAATGTATATTATTTATTTAAAATATTAATATTTAAGAAATGCCATAATTATTCTTAAATACTCTTTAGTACTTTTTCTAGTATATCTATAGAATTATTTGCTGCTGACACGCAATTAAGCTCAAAATTTTCTACACCGCATTTGCTTTCTGTATCTGTTATTGACCTTATAGAAATAAATGGAATATTATTCACATAACATACATGCGCAACACTTGCAGTTTCCATATCTACACAAAGTGGATTATATTTTTCAATTATTTCTTTTCTACCCTTTTCACTTATAAAGGCTTCACCAGTTACAATTTTCCCAAAATAGATTTTTTGAGCAAATGTATTTTTCCCTAACACCTGTCTACATAATGATAAAAGATTACTATCACATTTAAAATAAATACTATCCATCCATGGATGATATTCTGTTAATATTCCTTCGTCAACATCATGATATGCTACTTCTGTTGAAATAATTGTATCACCAATATTTAATATATTATTAATTGCTCCTGCTACACCAGTCACAAAAATATGAGTTACATTGAATCTATCTATTAGTATCTGTGTAGCAATTGCAGCATTAACTTTACATACCCCACAATATAAAGCTACTACATCAATATTATAAATATTTCCCATATAAAATTTTATCATTGCGGCAGACTCTATCCTTTTATTTTGTATTTTCTCAATAAAAGGCTTAATTTCATCTTCTGAAGGACCTATTACTCCAATTCTCATTATCTCCCCACCTATTTTTTATTGCATAACTTCGTCTTATTTTTCATTATTCTCTAATAACTTACTCTTAATCTCTTCTACCCTATATCCTTTCCTTTTTAATTCTTTTATTTCTTCAATTCTATTTACGGCCTCTTCTCTTTTAAACCTTCTGGTTAATCTTTCTTCTTCCTGTTCGAAAGGCAACATTCCTTCTTCAGTATAAAATTTAAGAGTACTGTATCTTGAATTGGTGATTCTAACAAGTTCCCCAATTGTGACATACTCAGATTCTAAAATTTTCTCCATAGAACGTTGTCTAGACATTAGTTTTCAACTCCTTTAAATTGGATATCTTCTAAGGCGTACTCCATGTATTGGAATTCTTCCTCTTACAGCTTCAGGTATAGCCTCATACAAAATATTATCTATTTTAATTAAAGGTACATCTCCTGCACGTACTATAGTATATAAGTGTCCATTTTCCTCTAATCTTTTTTTTACTTCTTCAAATCTTTCTTTTGCATTAGGAAACCATTCTTCAGTATCAATAAATATAGATTGAGATCTTTCGATTTCCGGTAATAAGAAATTAATACCTGTTCCAGTTGGTGTTTTAACAGCATTTTTCTTAATATTTAAAAATCCTTTTACAGCCATTTCAACACCATGATAAATATGAATATCATAAAGTTTCTTTGAAAGCTTATCTTTTACAGCTAAATTATGAATCTTTTCAGATATTAATTCTAAATCTCCTTTAGAAAATACATCTTGCATACATCCACTTTCTCTAAGAAGCCATAGAATAAATATACTTTCATCACTTAATTCTCCTTCTTCAAGAACTTCTGCTTTAAGTCCTTCAACTATTCTAGAATATTCATTAATATTGCTTCTATACTCTTTAAGTGATAGCCCCGCAGTTTTATAATACATATCACATCCTAATAAATTTGGAATCTCCTCCATATAGTCATAGCCTTTTAAAGAATCAGCCATAGCCCTCTCAAGTTCTTTTAAATGTTTTTTTGATATATTAGAAGCTTTAGTTAACCACCAATTTAAATCTCCCTCTACCTCTTCACTTTTATTAAAAATAGTCTTAAAAATAACTTCTTGATATAAGGTTATATTAGAATCATCTAAAATAGACTTTTTCAAAGATAGTTTGCCATTTACATTAGTAAATTCACTCTCTAAATAAGTCTCAAGTACAACAGCGGCAGCTATACAACGAAGCGAAACTTTTTTTACTGTTGTCATATTAATGCTATCCTGTGCATTTAAAGCAATCATTGAAAAGCTTTGTGATAATTTTAGTTCTCTCATAAATAAACACCCCTTTAAGTTAATATTTTACATTTACTTACTACTTATCACTTACTACTTATTCTTTAGTATATGCTTCTTGTATATATTTGTAAACTTTTATTGTGTATATTTATGATTTTAATTTTTAGTACTAATAAAAATAGTAGCTAATTTTATATAAAAAAATTTAGCTACTATTTTATAGTATCTATCTTCATAATAGATTAAAGTCATTAATTATAATTAACAACTAAATTAACTTTACTATATAAACTAATCAGGCAATTGATTCTTATACATTTGATTACTTATTCCTTCAATTTCTTCAACATAACTATTATCATCATAATCATATTCATAATCTGCTGAATTTCTCATTTCATTAAATCTTCCTACAGCTTGGTAACTATCTTCTTCATCAAAGCCTACTTCATCTTTATCGCCATATCTTGATTTATGTCCAAAAGGTTTTCCTATTACACTTTCTTCTACTACTCTTTGATTAGAATTATAAGTTTTTATATCACTAATAACATCTTGACAGTCAATACAGTTTACTGCATAAGGTAAAAATTCCAATCTTTCTTTAGCTATATCTTTTCCACATGTTTTACACTTACCATAGCTACCTTCATCTATAGCCTTTAATGCATCATCAATCTTATCTATTAATGACATCTCATTAGCTTCAAGTGCTCTTCCCTTCTCTACTTCAAAGGTTTCACTAGCTGTATCAGCAGGATGATTATCATAAAATGATAATTCACTAGCAGTTTCAGAATTAAATTTAGTCATCCCATTTTCATCTAACTGTTTAATAAGTGCTGTAATTCTATTTTTTTCTTTATTAAGTTTATTTTTAAAATGTTTAAGTTCTTCGTTATTCATATAAACCATCCTTTCAAAATAAAGCTTATTTATATTCTTCCTAAAAGATCGTATTTTTAATAGACTAATTTATAACATTTATTTTCCTTTAATTAACAAGTATATTAATATTAAAAATAAATAAAAAAACAGAAAATTTTAATTTCTGTTTTTTATAATTCCACAAGTTATTTATATTCATTCATATATCTATGCATAGATTAACAATTTTTAATAAGAATTACGACCACATATCATTATCTCTTATTGTATTAATGATAATTTCTCCATCAACTTCTTTAATTTCAAGTATAATTAAGCTTAAATCTTTTCGACTAAGTTTATCATATACTACAATAGTATTACTTATATCTTTATAGGTATAAGTTAGAATTAAATTACAGAAGTTATTTACTTTCTGTGTGTACAATGAAACTTCTTTAAAATCATTATTTTTAAGCTTCTTTATTGATGATTTATAGTCGCCGTTCCATTCACCATCATGTGTTAGCTGTATATTAGTTAAAGTATCATTAGTTAAATTTTTAACAATAACTTTTTGCATAATATCTCCCATGAAATACATATTTACCATCTCCATAACTTTAAATTCTTTTATTTACTAATATTACTAATATTTGTTAATCTATATATTAATCATACTCCTTTTCCTAAATTTTACCACTATATTTTTTAATATTGCTTGTATTATTAGCTGTATAGTTGGGCTAGTACATTTTTTTGCACCTTATTCTTTTAAATGGTATTCATATATACCGAGCGCCCCAATTGAAATATATCAATCAATTAACTATATAAATTTTTGTTTTTCCTTCTTATTAGCAGGATATAGTTTATTATTACTAATAATGCAAAGGCGATTATTTAATAATTCTAAAGAATTAACGCTATTTTATGTATTCTTTGTTTTGGTATGGTTATCAAGAGTTATATAATTCAAATCATCTGGGCATGGCCTTCAAGTCTACAAATATGGTTAGTTATTGCCTTTATTATTCAATTTATATTTACTTTAATTCCTATGATATACTTTTTTAAAAACATAAAAAAATAACCTAAAATCCTTATATTATAAAGATTTCAGGTTATTTTTCATATATTTTATACTTTATACAATCTAAAATAAATCCATTGTTCTTATATTCAGTTCCTTTTTTCTTTTACATATTTATTTTATAATTATTATTTTCTAAAACAGCTATTGCTCTATCTATCATCTCTTCTTTTATAAGAATATAATCTGTATCATATGTTGAAATTGCAAATATACTTATATCATTATTTGCCATTAATGTACTTATCCTTGCTAATATACCTATCAAAGAAAAGTCTAGAGGTCCTTCTATTTTTAATACTTTCCAATCTCTTTCACACTTTATCTCTTCTTTAACCTTGTCTTGTAAGCAAACAATAGATACTTCATCTTCAGTTCTAGTTATCGAAAAGAATTCCTCATTAAAAATCCAGTTTGGTATTTCATCATTTTTATATAATCTACAAACTGAATACTTACCTTTTAATAACTTTAAATTTAATTTTTCTTCCATAATCTTGCCCCCTATAATCTACCTTTGTATCTTTCTTATCTTAATCTCTCCAAATGCAGGATAAAATCCTGATTTTATTGCAAGCTTTTGAGATACTATATGAGATTCTACAGTACCGTAAAAAGGTACTTTTCCTCTTCTTAATATTTCATTTTTTAAAGATTGTACTATTATGCTTGCGACCCCTTTATTCTTAGCCTCTGGTAAAACATTTACCCCAATTTGCCACATAATATTAGAATCCTCACTAGCTCCAGCCATCCCTAAAATATCTCCTTTATCATCTACAGCTGCAACTGCTAGAATATCTGGATAATTCTTATTAAAAGCAAAGGCTTCATCAAATCTATCATCACCTTTGAATTGTAATATATTATCTTTTTCATACCATTTTAATTTGACATTCTTAGGTTCTTCATAATTATACTCCTTTGGTAAATAGTAATGATGAGTATCTTCTATCTCGTAACCAAACTCATTTAACTTCTTATCTATTCTTCTTAATACTGAATATAAAAATAACCATTCTCCTGGAAACTTTTCAAAATTCTCCTTACACCACTCCTTTATGCATCTATCAGCAGACATTACTATTTTCCCATTGAATACAAGTACTTTCAAAATATCCTTATCATCATTGTATTTTCTACTACCATCTATTACTTTTAAATCAGTTATTAAATTTTCATTGTTGTCAAAGTCTTCAATTGCACAATTATAATCCTTGGCGAATTGTTCTTTCACTTTAACTAGAATATTTTCTTTTTCCATATTTTTTCAACCCCTTACACCTAGATTATATAATTCTAAATTATAGACATCAACAATAAATTAAGGAGTTAGCCTTATACTAACTCCTTAACTTATTATTCTTACATTCCAAGCATTACTATTTTACAAGTTTAACATTTTGCTTTATTAATTCAAATATAGTGAAAAGATCTTTAACTAATTAAATACAAATTTCTTAATTTTGTTATTAATTGATGATAAAGCAGATGGAACTACTTTTAATATACTTGGTAAAAATAAAGAAATTACAAATACAACAGCACATAATACAAATACCTCATAATACATAGGTTGTCCAATATAAACTTGATACCCATGAATAGATGAAACTGAAATTGCTGCTACAATCAAAACCTTAGTTGCAATCCAAGAAATTAAATTAATTGTCTTAAGTAAAAATATTAATATAGATAGCACTACTATTATCGGTACTGCTAATATTTTAAATGGTAATTTTATTAGTGAACTTTCTTTTGATAATCTTTCTTTAGACCTTATCTTTTGATTATTATTTTTCCTTTTTTTCTTATCTATATCATTGTCTTTATATACTTTCTTTCTATTATTATTTTGTTTCTTTCTTGTTGAACTTCTTGAAGGTGACTTCTTCTTTTCTTTATTCTTTCTTGTAATCTCTTTATATTCATCAAAATCTTCATATTTATCAATTTCCTCTATATCTAATTTATCTTTTGCATAATTATCTAAATTAGTATTCTTAAAATTTATAAGCATAGTTTCTTGATTTTGAATTTTTTCTTTTTCTAACTTTATTTCTTCAAAAGCTTTATCAAATACTTTTATAAAAGCCTTGGCTCTTCGTTCATCTACTATCTCTTTTTTTATTTCATTAACCTTATTTTCATAAGCTTGTCTTATCTCTTCCATTGATGAATTTTCATCAACACTTAAAATTTCGTATTTCTCCATATATTTTCACTCCATATTATATAAACATAATATCCTCCTATCTTTTGTTAAACCTAATTATATCAATATTTACAAATTAATAAAAAGGTAATTCTATCCTATATCTAATGATATGTAAAAAGCCTAGGGAAGATAAATAATCTCACCTAGACTTTTACTAATTTATATATTATCCTATTAAACCTAATGCAGTTTCAAGAACTGCTTTTCCATTCATAGTTCCATAATATCTAACATCTATTACTTCTACTGGAATTCTTCCATTAACTAGTGATTCAATTTGTGACTTTTGGAATCTAACTTGTGGTCCAAGTAAAACAATATCAACTGTGTCGATTACACTTGCACACTCTGAAAATGGCATTGCATTTATAGTTACTTCTATTCCTTTTTCTTTTGCAGCATCCTTCATTTTGTTTACTAATAAACTTGTTGACATTCCTGCTGAACATACCAATAATATATTTTTCATATCATATCTCTCCTTTAATTTTAATTTATATTTAAATATTACTATTTACAAATTATCCCCATTAGATTCAATCACCTTTTTATACCAATAAAATGATTTCTTCTTATATCTTTTTAATGTACCATTTCCTTTATCGTCTTTATCTACATAAATAAACCCATATCTCTTTGACATTTCTCCAGTTGATGCAGCTACTAAATCTATGCATCCCCAAGATGTATATCCTAACAAATCCACTCCATCTTCAATTGCTTCATTCATTGCTACTATATGCTCTCTTAAGTAATCTATCCTATAATCGTCATTTATAGAGCCATCCTCTTCAATGATGTCCTTTGCTCCTAGTCCATTTTCAACAATAAACAAAGGTTTTTGATATCTATCATATAGTGAATTTAATGTTATTCTTAATCCTAATGGATCTATTTGCCATCCCCACTCACTTGCTTTTAAATATGGATTCTTCACAGATTTAACCACATTTCCATCTGAAATATTATGTTCTGGATTTGAACTTGCACAACGAGATGAATAATAACTAAATGAAACAAAGTCAACTGGATATTTTCTTAATATTTCCAGATCGCCTTCTTCTATTTTCAATTCAACATTCTTCTCTTTAAATACCCTTTTACTATAGCTAGGATAATATCCTCTTGCTTGAACATCTATAAATAATAAATTTTCTCTATCCTTATTCATAGCCATAAAAACATCATTTGGATCACAACTATAAGGATAGAATTGTCCTCCAGCTAGCATACATCCAATTAAATTTTCAGGATTTGTCTCATGAGCTATTTTAGTAACAAGTGCACTTGCTACTAACTCATGATGAGCTGCTTGATATTTAGATTGTTCTCTATTTTCTCCATCTTTAAATGCTAGACCTGCTCCTGAAAATGGTGAATGAAGTAGAATGTTTATTTCATTAAATGTTAACCAATACTTAACTAGACCATCAAATCTTTCAAAGCATATCTTCGCATAATTTACGAAGCAGTCAATCATTTCTCTGCTTTTCCATGAATCGTATCTTCTTACTAGTGCCATTGGAACATCAAAATGACAAAGTGTAACTAAAGGCTCTATTCCATATTTTTTACATTCTTCAAACATACTCTTATAAAAATCGATTCCTGCTTCATTTACTTCACCTTCACCATCTGGCAATATTCTTGCCCAAGCAATACTCGTTCTGAAGCATTTAAATCCCATTTCAGCCATAAGTTTTATATCCTCTTTGTAATTATGATAAAAATCTATAGCTTCATGGCTTGGATAGTTTTCCCCATCAATAAATTCAACTGGATACATATCACCAAGTTTGACATACATTCTATTTTTCCCATGTGGAATCATATCAATATTAGTAAGTCCTTTACCATCCTCTAAGTAGGCTCCTTCAGCTTGATTTGCTGCAATTGCCCCTCCCCACAAAAAATTCTTCGGAAACGCCATAATCTTTCTCCTATCTACTTATTTTATATGCACATTTACTTATAAATTTATTCTATAGCTTCTTCTCTAAATTACTGTTGATATTAATGAAACTATATAAATAACACAAACTCCTGTCTGAGTTATTTTTTCATTTGTGCTAAATGGTGATTTTTTATTCCAAATTCTATATAATGCATAAGGAGTACAAACAATATTTAACACATAAGTTAAAATTTTATATTTAGTAAAAACATTAATATCATTTGGATTCTTTTTATTTAAATTTTCTCTAAGTCTTTTAATATTTTTTTGTCTTTCAGTTAAAGTAATAGAAGGATTAACATTAGTTTTCATTATTCCATGTACCCCCCTTTCATTGGTGATACTGCATGTTTCGTATATAATGCTAGAGCTCCTCGTTTAAATTTACTCTTTGGCATAGTCCAGTTGCTTTTTCTTTCATTAAGAATTTCTTCAATTTCTTCTAAAGACATTTTTTTATTCTTAATTCCAATAATATTAAGACTTCTGTTTTTAACACTTATTTCAATTAAATCTCCATCTTCCACTAAAGCAATAGGACCTCCGCTTGCAGCTTCAGGTGATATATGACCTATAGCTGGACCTCTGCTCGCTCCTGAAAATCTACCATCTGTTAAAAGTGCAACTGATTCTGAAAGAATTGGATTGCTTGCAATTGCCTCAGTTGTATAGAACATCTCAGGCATTCCACTTCCCTTTGGTCCTTCATATCTTATGAAAACAGCCTCTCCTGGATTTATATTATCTTTTAATATAGCTGAAATAGCATCTTCCTCACGATCAAATACTCTTGCCTTTAAAACTACTTCTTGCATCTTCTTTGAAACTGCTGAATGCTTAACTACAGAGCCCTCTGGTGCAAGATTACCCTTTAATACAGCAATAGCACCTTCTTTATTTAAAGGCTTTTCAATAGGATAAATTACGTCTTCCTTCTTTAAATTTAATCTTTTTAAGTGATTATAACATTTCTCATAATATCCGCTATTTTTTAAATCATCTAAATTTTCTCCTAGAGTTTTTCCTGTAACTGTTAAAACATCTAAGTGTAAATGCTCTCTAATAGCTTCCATTATAGCTGGAGTTCCGCCTGCATAATGATAATATTCAGCAGGATAAAAACCACTTGGTCGAATATTTAATATAAATGGAATCTTTCTATGGATTCTATCAAAATCTTCTCCTGTCAGTTCAATCCCTACTTCATGAGCAATTGCTGGAATATGAAGTAGTGCATTACTAGATCCTGCAATTGCGGCATGGACCATTATTGCATTTTCAAATGCTTTTTTAGTCAGTATATCTGAAGGTTTGATGTCCTTTTCCACTATATTTCTAATACTCTTGCCTATATTATTCGCTACTTCCTTAAGTTCTATACTAGTTGCAGGAAGTACTGAAGTTCCAGGTAATGATAATCCTAATACTTCTGCCATAATTTGCATTGTTGTTGCAGTTCCAATAAAACTACAAGCTCCACAACTCGGGCATGCATTATGTTTATAGTAATTAAATTTATCTAAAGTAATTTCATTTTTTTCATACTGAGCTGAGTATTTTCCAATTTGCTCTAAAGTTAGTAAATCTGGACCTGCACTCATTACTCCACCTGAAATTATAATTGAAGGTGTATTAAGTCTTGCAATTGCCATTAAATGAGCTGGCATTGCTTTATCACAAGTTGCTAAAAATACTCCTCCATCAAAAGGAGTTGCACTATATTGTATTTCTATCATGTTACAAATCATCTCTCTTGAACATAAAGAATAATTAATTCCATCATGCCCTTGTGATTCTCCATCACACATATCTGTTACATAATATTTAGCTCCCTTTGCATTAACTTCATAAAGGCTTTTTTCCACTAAATGAACTAATTCATTTAAATGAACACTTCCAGGATGTGAATCGCCATATGTACTCTCTATAAAAATTTGCATTTTACTTAAGTCTTCGACCTTCCATCCTGCTCCTATTCTAAGAGGATCTAATTCAGGAGCTATTTTTCTTAAATCTTGACTCTTCATTTTACTTCTCCTTACTTATAATCATTCTCGCTATCTTCTACTTCGAAAACTTTATTTTTAATTAACTCTTTATAAAAATAAGCAGACTTTTTAAGATTACGATTACGATTATTTTCTAAATCTATCTCCACAAGACCATATCTATTTTTAAAAGCATTCATTGGTGATACATTGTCTGTAAAAGCCCATAACATATATCCCTTACAATTTGAACCTTCATTAATACCTTTTATTAACCAATCTAAATGCATTGATATAAATTCAATTCGATAATCATCTTGTATTATTCCTGATTCATCTTTATATCTTTTTTCATTTTCAACGCCCATTCCACTTTCAGCCACAAACCATTCAAAATTATTATATTTATCTCTCATTTTAATAGCCATATCATACATTATTTTAGGATATATCTCCCATCCTCTATGCGGATTCATTTTCTTACCTGGCATATTAAAGTCTTCATAATAGAAATCTGGATGGAAAGGCGCTTCTGGATGAACAGCTGTTGTTCTTTCCTTAACTCTATTTGGATGATATAGATTTATTCCTATCCAATCTAAAGTATTATCTTTAATAATTTCTAATTCTTCTAAAGTATAATCCATCAAAATTCCATGCTTTTCTAATAATTCAAAGAATCCATCTTCATATTGTCCAAGTATTGCAGGATCTAAGAAAACACGGTTATAGAAAAGATCATACATATCAGCTGCTTGTAAATCTCTAGGTGAATTTCCTCTTGGATAAGCTGTTTCAATATTTACGATTGTTCCAAACTTACCTCCCTCTTTTCTAAATCCACCTTCCTTATAAACCTTCATAATCATATTTGTTGCTAGTGCCTTATTATAATTCCATTGCATCCAAGCTTTACTATCTTGATAGAAAGGATATCTTAAAGCATCTAAATGTATTCTTGTTTGTACTACAACTGGCTCATTAAAAGCAAACCAATACTTGACCTTATCTCCAAACCTTTCAAAGGCTTTTGTTGCATACTTTACAAATAAATCAACAACATGCTTGCTATTAAATCCATCATATTTCTTAAATAATTCTCCTGGAATTTCATAATGTTCTAAACAAACCATAGGTTCAATTCCATTTGCAATCATTTCATCTAACATGTTTCCATAATATTTAGCATAATCTTCATCCACTATTACATTTTCATAATCAGTTAAAAACCTTGACCAATTTAAAGAAGTTCTATAGCAATTTAATCCAATCTCTTTCATATTAACTATGTCTTCTTTATATCTATTAAAATAGTCTGTTGCAATTGCTGGTCCATATCCATTATGCCAAACATTTTTATTCTCTTTGTACCATAAATCTATATAAGAATCTTGAAACTCTTTTTTACCGTCCCAACCTTCTGTCTGCCAAGCGCTTGCTGCTGCTCCCAAAAAGAAGCCTTCTGGTAAATTAACTTTCTTCTTCATTATTTTCTCTCCTTAAATGCATCATATATTCCACCTATATACATTGCTCCTAATCCACGATCATATAAACCATAACCTGCTCTACCTTCTTCTCCCCATATCATTCTTCCATGATCTGGTCTAACATGTCCTTCAAAGCCTATTTCTACATATGCTTTTATTATATCTACTATATCTAGAGACCCACATGTTGAGTAATGAGCTGATTCTTCAAATGATCCATCTTCTAGTATTTTCACATTTCTTATATGTCCAAAATGTATTCTTTTCATTTTCCCATACTTTCTGATAAGATGTGCTACATCATTATTTCTTGAGCAACCTAAAGATCCACTACATAAAGTTAATCCATGATTAACACTATCATATAGATTTAAAAATCTATCAAGATTTTCTTCATTTGTAATTATTCTTGGTATTCCAAATATTGACCAAGGTGGATCATCTGGATGTATTGCCATATTAATTCCTGATTCAATAGCTACTGGAATTATTTCATTTATAAAGTTTTTTAAATTTTCCCATAGTCCCTCTTCTCCGAGAGCTTTATATTCTTCTATTAATTCTGTAACTTCATCTACAGAATAAGATGAATCCCAACCTGGAAGTGATAATTTAGTTGGGTCTAGCTTATCTATTTCATTCTTGTAATACACTAATGCACTTGAACCATCTTCTAATAAATGATCTATTGAGGATCTAGTCCAATCAAATACTGGCATAAAATTATAACAAATAGTTTTAATACCGCACTTAGATAAATTTCTAATAGTTTCTTTATAGTTTTCAATATATTTTTTATAGTTATTTCTTCCTAATTTTATATCTTCATGTACAGGTACACTCTCTATTACTTCTAATTCTAATCCGTTTGAATTTATGTCTTCTTTTAATTTCTCTATTCTATCTACTGGCCAAACCTCTCCAACAGGTATATCATATATTGCGCTAACAATTCCTGTAACATTAGGTATTTGTTTAATATACTCTAACTTTACTGGATCATCTTCGCCATACCATCGAAAAGTCATTTTCATAGTGTATCCCTCCTTATTTCAAATAACCTAGTCTATAGGAAATATTCTTAGCTTCCTTTTTGACTATTTCTCCTAATTCATCTAGATCTATGCTTTCTTGATAAAGACCAACACAACTTATTGCTGCAATAACTTGTCCAGTATGATCAAAGATTGGTGCTGCTACTGCTATTTGATGTAGTGCATCTTCACGATCACTCTTTGCATATCCCTTTATTTTCGCTTCTTTTAACACTTCATAATATTTTTCTATCGAAGTTATTGTATATTCAGTATAAGGCTCAAAATTTATGTGCTTTATAGCTTCATCTACAAATTCTTGACTTGAATATGCTAACATTATTTTTCCAAGTGATGCACTATGAAGCTCCCTTCTACTCCCTATATTAGCTGTTGTTATAATACTATCTTTAGATTCATATTTATATAAATATGTAACCTTATAATCATCTAATATAGCCATAAAAGTCGTTGCCTTCATTCTATCTGCTAATGGATTTAGATATCTTTTGGCTACCTTAACAGTATCTACCCCATTTACATAATTGCTTCCTATTAAAAAGCTATGCAAACCTATTTTGTATCTAAACTTTCCATTAGAAAATTCCTCTTCTAACATACTAGTGTGAACTAAAGTTTTCAAAATATCAAAAACACTTGATTTAGGTGCCTGCACAATTTCAACTATTTCAGCTAAAGTGTATCCATCTTTACTTTTAGATATTAATTCTAAAATTTCTATTGATCTTAATAATGTACGATTTAATTTCATTTCTCTCATCCTCTACTGCTTATAATATTAAAAATATTCTATATTAAATATAACACTTTAAATCAAATCGAACATTTCATATTTTAAAAAATGTGCTGTAATAAATATAAAATTAATAATGTAAAATGTAAAATTAAGGAAGAAACTCCCTAAGGAGTTTCTTGAATGGATATATTTTACATTTTGCATTTAGAGTTATGATATAACTCATTTTTTATTTAATTATTTTGTCATAGCTTCTTTATTATCTAAATCTGTATCTGCATATGGATTTAATTGTTTATTAGCCATCATTACAAATGGAATATATATAAGTATTGAAACTGCTATACATATTACTTGAGTAATAACTGCTGTTAAACTTCCACCACTAGCAAGCCATGCACTTAATATAGGTGGAGTTGTCCAAGGGATTGCATAAACAAGTACGTCTGCAAAACCTATAGCTGTAAGTACATATGCAATAGTTCCTGTTATAAGTGGTGTAATAACAAATGGAATTGCCATAATTGGATTTAACATTATTGGTAATCCAAATGTCATAGTTTCATTTATGTTAAAAATAGCTGGAGCCGCTGATAGTTTTGCTATTCCTCTGTAATCTTCTCTCCTACTAAATACGAAGATTGCAACAACAAGACCTATTGTAACTCCTGATCCTCCTATTGACATATAAACGTCCCAGAAAGACATATTGATTATGTTTAATTTACTAAGCTCAGTTACTCCTTGTTGAACTAAATCAGTATTTGCTAAAATAGCTGCATTTAGTAATGGCTCTCTAACTGGTTTAATTATTTGGTTACCATGAATTCCGATTATCCAGAATAATTGTGATACTAACATTAAAATTAGTAGTCCTGGTAATCCTTGCATAACTGCTTCTAAAGGTTTTTGTAACATAGTATAAATAATATCGTATAAATTTAGTCCTGTAAGTTTTGTTACTCCAAAGTTTATTGCTGCCATTAATATAATTGTAACCATGAATGGGAACAAAACATTAAATGATGTGGCAACATTTGATGGTACTGATTCTGGCATTGTAATTTTTAATTTTCCTGATTTAACAATTGCTGAGAAAATTTCTACTGATATTAAAGCTATAATCATTCCAAGGAATAATCCTCTTGCTGCTGTATAGTCTTTACCTATAACATTATTTATAGCAACAACAACTCCATCAGCTTGTGTAAAGTTAACAAAAGTTGGTAAACAAGCAACAAATGAACACATTGCTATAATAGCTGCTGTATAGTGGTTGACCCCATTCTTTTTCCCCAATTCAAGACCAATTAACACTACAGCTCCCATTGTAAAGAAATTTAACGTTGCATAATTTGCAGCACTAAATATAGGTGTTAAATACTCTAACCAAGCAAAACCATTTACTTTTGCAAGAGATATTCCTGTTGTAGTTGTTGATAATACAACATTAGTAATAAGTGTACAGAATGCTCCAGTTATTATTACTGGCATTAATGCAGAGAATGCATTTTTTATTGCACTCATATGTTTTTGATTACTAATTTTATTAGCAATCATAAGCAACTTCTCAGTTGCTACTTCTGAAATGTTCATTTTAAACTCCCCTTTATCCGCATATTCGTATTGCGTTCATTATTTTGTACAAGCACAGTTTACTCCGAAAATGTAAACATTGTCAACATGTTTTTTTAAATTTTTTATATTTTTTGAATTGTCCATATTTACGAATAATTCTGTTTGTAATTGCGAATTTCTTTATATATTTTTACTTTTATATGGCTCTTAATACATTAGTTTCCTTTAGGATTTATTTAGTAAATTCATTTATAATTAATATTTTTTTAATATCAAATATATTGTTTTATATAAATAAAAAACCTATAAAAGACAAATACTATCTGTTAACTTTTATTCTTATTAATACATTTGAATTTACTCTACACTAATATTATTTTCAGAAATTTTTATAATATACATATAGCATGCACTTAATATATTGCCTAATTTTACTTAACATTTAATATGCTTACTATATTCTTAAAATGTAAAATAAAAAAGAAACTCTGCTAAGAGTTTCTAAAATATATATATTTTTAGTAATTCGTTTGGAATTATATCAATAATTCTACACTTTTAATTAAGGAGCCTAGGCAGCTCCTATCTTTAACTATATGCTCTTAAAAACGCCATATATTTATATACTGAATCTCCTGATCTTTCAAATTCGATCCTACAAGTATTTGCAAGTTTAATTGAATGATCATTATTAGAATTAATGTTAGCTCTTATTATTTCTTTAAAGTCAGGCAAATTCTTAGGAATATCAATATTTAAATCTTTAATTTCAGGACTACCTATTGAAATATAAGCTCCTAAAATTGCTATCCAATAATTTTGCAACACATATTCCTTATCTTTAACTAAAGGTAATAAAGTTTTAATAGCTTCTTTAGATGTCACTCCATGTAATATTGTAAAATTCTTAGTTTGAACAAATAATTTATTTATAATTTTATCTAATTGTAATACTATATCTTCATAATTTCCTTTTAAAGTAAAAGCATTTTTCTTAAAGCCATCAAATCCATAGATATTTCTTATTCTATCTGCAATTAAATTCCCACTATAATCCTCATTTTTAATTGATTCTACTAGCACTTTTAAATCTTCTAATAGATTTTCTGACTTAGGAGGTAAAATATCAAATTCGTTTGTTATAAAGGTCTCAGCAAAATAGCTTAGTGATCTTATAACCTCTTCTTCATTTTCACTTCTTACAGCAAAAGATAACCTAATTAAAGGATGGAAAGCGCGTGCTGCAACTCCTTTAATTAATTGGGGCAAAAATTCTCCTATCACATCTAAATAATTAGATTCATTTATTTTTTTTGAAAAATACTCATAATATGAGGCAAAAGAATCATTAAGACCTAAATATTCTTCAAAATTATCATCATTTATATTATATATCTTTATAAAATTCTCTTTAGAAATCTTTATTCTTCCGATTGTGTCATCTAAATATTTTTCTATCTCATTAAAAGGCACTTCTAGTTCATAAAGTGAATAACTAACCATTGGTATATGACTAGATAATCCTCCATTATAATCACTTGCGTAATCCTTATATTTGTTAAAAAATTGTTTAAACATAATCTCCTCCCATTGAAAATTATTTTCAATTATATTTTACTATACTGGTAATACTTGTCAAATAATTTATTTAATAAATAAAAAAGAGCTAGACATTTTCTAACTCTTATATTTATCTCTATTTATTATATTCCCAATTCCAATCACCATGATATATCATTCTCTTATTCATACCACCATCTATGGTTATAGTTTCTCCAGTAATAAAATCACTATTACAAAGATACATAACCATGTTTGAAATATCCTTTGGATTTCCGACCTTTCCAGCTGGAATTGCAGCTTTATCTGTTTCAGTATAATTTTCCTCTTCATTGACATTTATCCATCCAGGTGCTATACAATTTACTAATACATCTGGTCCTAGGGAAATAGCTAAAGAATGTGTTAATGCAACTATCCCCCCCTTTGCACTAGCATAAGCCTTACTATCAGGTTCTGATTGGAAGGCTCTTGAAGATGCAATATTTATGATTCTCCCCTTATTCTTTATTAGCTCATCTTTGCATAGACGACTTAATTCATAAGGAGCTTTTAAACCTACTGAAAGAACATAATCAAAGCCATTATAATCTAAATTAGATATAATACCATTATTCCCCTTACACGCCTTGTTTACAAGTACATCAATTCTATCTAACTTTTCCATTGAAAAATCAACAAAGTTTTTTAAACTATCTGGATTAGCTACGTCACCATAATAATAAAATAAATTTTCATGACCACTTTCAAATTCTCTTGAGTTTTTTTTATCAATATCAATAAAACAAACCTTATCTCCTTTAGATAAGAAATCCAAACATATTTGTTTTCCAATACCATGTCCCCCACCAGTTACTATAACGCCTCTTTGCATATACCTCTCTCCTCTCATTAGCTTTAATTTCTTTTTTAATCTTTTCTAAATATCACCCTAATATATTTATTACTAATTATTATTATACACTTATTAAGTATCCTTAAAGATATTATATTTCAATTTAACTTTTCTTATTTTGTAGTATTTAGCATGATATGATACCCTAAGACACCTCTTGTCATCATATGCCATAATATGATGTAATATCATTTTGACATTAAGCCTTGCTAAGCATATACTAAGGATACAAGTTAGCAAAACTAATATGTAAACTTAATATCGCGGGATGGAGCAGTTGGCAGCTCGTTGGGCTCATAACCCAAAGGTCGTAGGTTCAAGTCCTGCTCCCGCTACCAAAAACCTTACTCTTACTGTAAGGTTTTTTTATTATTTAAAAAAGTGTATAAAAATTTTAAATCATTTAGATCATTATGAAAGAGGGAAATATTTAATGAATTATAAAACTTTTAAAAATAAATTTGAAGTTAAAGGTCCTATTGCTTATGGCACCGTTTTAAAGAAAGATGGAAGTGAATTAGTTTTTGAAATAGATGCTGAAGACGTTGAAAGAATAGAAGCTATGGGAACTTGGTTTGCTGAATGGCATAAGGATTTTAATGCTTACATAATTCAAAACATAAGTAATTCAAAAGGAACTAAGCCATTAAAGCAAAGTCTTCAAACAGTTGTTTTAAATACCAGCTCAAAAGCTCCTGTTAAACATATCAATGGAAATAAGCTAGATAACAGAAAGTCCAATTTAGAAATAGTACAAAGAGCTCAAAAGAATCAATACGAAAAAGTTGATGATAACACTATTGCTATAATTCTAACTAATAAATACGATATCCCACAGTCTAAGGCATTAATTTCTTTTGAAGATTTAAATACCGTTATAACTGATGAGTTTAGTTGGGTTGAATATAAGAAAAATGGTACTATTACTGTTATCGCAAATACTCCACAAGGTAGAATTCATTTAGATAAACTTATAATGAGCCCTAATGAATCTGAAATTGTGCATCACATAAACTTAAATCCTCTAGATTGTAGACGTAGTAACTTAGAAAAGAAAATAATTGAATAGTACTCCTTGGTAACTATTGTTACATACTAAATTAATTTTTTTGTGTATAATTGTTAATAGGAACTATTAATTAAAACTTCAGGAGGTAAAAATATGAGTTGTGGCTGTGGAACAAGTAGTAAAGATGGGAAAGCAATTGTTGATAGATTAAGAGAAAAGGGAAAAGCAAATTTAAAATTAAATACTCCTTATGAAATAAAATGTTCATGTGGAGATAGTGTTACAATGGAGACTTTTGTAACTGTGTGTCAAAATTGTAAAATGACTTATGCAATCACTCCATGTTCTCAAAATGATATAAATAACATAAAAGATGCAGGTATTAATTATTAATTAAGGTATGAGATTTTTCTCATACCTTTTTACGTACATTTTTAGATTTTTTTACTTTCACTTTTTTACTTGCTGGTTGTTTCCTTATATATTTTAAATATTTACTTATCTTATCATCATTTTCTAAACTATCTAATGTATTTAATCTTATAGCAAGTTCCTTATTAGTGTATAATGCATGTATTTGTTTATGGCAACTCTCACATAGCCAAGCTACTTCACCATCTTTACCTCCCTCTTCTCTTGGAATAAGATGATGTTCTGTAACTTTTGGTACTCCTTCTCTTCTACATAATTTACATATATATTTATTTTCCATAATTATCATTCCTACAATCAAATTATATATTTATAATTTATTATGCCCAATATATGATTCCTATTATCTCAAAAAAAGAATTATCAATAACACTAACTCTTATAAATTTTTAATTACATAAATAAATATATGTATCGTATTTACACTGTATAGAATATTATACAGTGTGCTATTAATTGTGCTTAAATATAATGATAAAATTATATGGAGGAATTTATATGGGTAAATATTAAGAAAACCCTAATTTTGAAAATCAAAATAATAATTCATATAACGATAGTAGTTTTGGTAGCTATCGTTATGATGGTCTCAATGACTTAGACGACTACAATTATTTAAGATTGATATATCAAATATTGGCTCAACTTCAGGCTCAAGAAACTTCTAATACTGATACTACTAGTAACGGTAACACAATAACTTTAAATATCACTGTTAACGGAACAAATGTTAGCACCGATACTGAAACTGAAACCGAAAATGAAGCTGAAACTGAAAATGAAAGCGAAATAGATGCTAATGCTAATTTAAATGTAAAAAACAATTAATTCTTAATGGTCATTACTGGAACTAACAAATTCCAGTAATGCTTTTATATTTAAATCTTCCTTCATCATTTATATTATACTCAATTCAATTTGTTATTAAGCAAATTCTACTATTTCACAATATACTAATAACACCACCACTTATTTTATATACTATTTTAATTACATTTGTATTTAAAACATTAACTGCTAATTTCTAAATCCTTTATAAGTTAATCTATTTCTAATATTTATGATTATTCTATAGTAAAATCTAATAAATTTCTTATTTCTGCATCATTCAACTCTTCAAGTTTTAATAGTTCATCATATGGATTTCCTGGCAAGTTTAGAAGCTTAGCAAATGCTGGCTCAGTCTTCAGTCCACTTTTCTTTAAATCTATAACTTTTTCCCTTACTAAATCTTCTCCTAGTTTTAATACTCTATTTTCAATTATCATATGCCTATATCCATTTTGATCTGTAGTTTTTATATTTTGTGCATATACTTCTATTTCAAACTCATCTATAAGAAAATTAACTATTAAAATTTCATCATTTACTTTTTTTATCTTAAATTTATTAAAGCATGAAAAGTTTTCTTTCATCAATCTCTCAAATTCTTCTAAGTTATACACTTCACATATAATATCCAGATCACTACTGTCTATATCAATTCCTATGGGTATAGTCCCTACTAAAATAGGATTATACTTTTTAAGAATATCAAATATATGTATAGTATTTAATAATTTGAAAGCACTTTGTTGTTTCCTATTTCCAAATTTCAAATAATCCATATTTATAAAATTTTGAGTTTTGTTTAAATACTTATCTATTAATTCTATATCTTTTAAGTCCTTTTCTCTTCCTAACCTTACTTTTTGCTTCTTTATGCTTCTAGGCTTCCAACTTTAATTCCTTCTATTTCTACTATATCATCCACATAATATTCTTTAATTATTTCTATATCTGACCCTAATTCTATTGCAAGAGATCTATCTTCAAATTGCTTGTAATTATACCCCTCCAAAATTAACTCATTCCATAAATTAAGTGAACACCCTAAATCTATATCTCTTGCAATATTTTTAACTCCATGCAAAACTAATACAGCACTTGAGGTAACCCATACTTCATTCAAATCTAAATTTAAGCTTTTAACCTTTCTTATTACTTCCTTTTTATCCATATTCACCTCTTAAATAAACATTTTAATGAAATTATAACAAAAAGAGTTAGCTTTTACACTAACTCTTCAAAAATCAGAAGAAATTCATAATGAATTTTCTTATATTCAACTATAATTTAATCATTCTCAAATCCATTACGCTTGTAACAAACTGCAAAAGCTATTATCAGCACTACACAACTCCCTACCAAAACACTCCAATTTAATATAGTTAAGGGATTTTTATTACCTTCTACAAATCCAGAAAACATATTTGTAATTATTCCTGTAAATAAAAAATCATTTATTTTTTTCAAGGAGCTCACTGAATCTGAGAACACTGGAATCATTGTTAGCAACAGTATAAAACTTGTTAAATTAGATGTTGCCGCCATTTGATTCTTTGAAAAGATCCCGACAATTGTACCTAAAATTGCTGAAGCTAAACATCCAAAACTAATAGCTAGAAGAAAATATGGAATATTAATATTTTGTAGTTCGATACCACTAATAAAGAGAATTGCTACATTGACTATAATTGATAAAATTACCACTGGAACAAGTACACTAATTAAATATTCTATACCCGTTACTGAAGAAGTCATCAAAGTTCTTAATGTATTCTTCTCTTTATCTTTTGCTAAAAGGGTTGCTGGAAATGTTAATGCCACTGTTGCCATCGATACAGATGAACCAAGCTTCACTAGTACCCCTATCATATTGCTATCTAGTTTTCCACCCATCATTTCTGCAAAAGCAAATCTGTAAATCAAAATAATCAAAGGTGCAGTAACTAACGAAAATAGAAATGTTTTATTTTTCATGATTTCTTTTATTTTAAATTCTGTTAATGAGCTTATTTTTATTAATGAACGTTTCACTGTAATTCCCTCCCCGTAACAGTCAAAAAGACATCTTCTAATGTTGGTTCACATGAATGGATTGCAGCAATTTCATCCGCTAATAACCATTCTTTAATTTTTTCTGCTGAACTACTGGATTGATCCAACACTACTTTTTCTTTGGACTCTAATAACACATCATATTGCTTATTGTTGTTGTAGCGCAAACAAATATCTTGTGGAGTGCCAAATTCAACAATTCGTCCTTCATTCAATAATGCCACATAATTACAAAGTTTCGTTGCCTCTTCCATATTATGAGTAGTTAAAAATATTCCCATACCCTGGTCACGTAATTCCAGTAATAATTTATGAATTTCCAGTGCTGTAGATGGATCTAATCCAGAAGTAGGTTCATCAAGAAATAATAATTGAGGACGATGTAAAATAGCTCTGGCTAAAACTAACCGTTGTCCTTGTCCTTTAGAAAGTTTACTGGCAACTAAGTTTTTTTGTTCTTCTAAGCCAACACGTCTCAATAGAATATCAACTTCTTTTAATCCAACATTTAATAACTTTGCAAATAATTTAAGATTATCATAAACCGTGAACTCTTCATAAAATCCACTTGTATCTGTGACAATTCCAACTTTCTCATATATTTTTTCATCTATGTTACGAGTATCTATTCCTAAAATAAAAGCTGAACCTCCTGACTGCATCAATTGTCCAGTTATAATTTTGATAGTGGTAGTTTTTCCTGATCCAGATGGCCCTAAAAAGCCTAAAATCTCACCTTCTTTAATAGTTATACTAATATCCTTTAAAGCTTCTTTATGTCCAAATTTCTTAGAAATATTATTTAATTCTAGCAATTTTCCCATTGCAATTCCCCCTTGTCAATATTTTTGGATTATTTACTTTCCCAAAGTTTGATTTGATCCTCATAATAATAAAACTGCTGGTTTGCTGTAAAACGAATTAAATATTGTTCTTTTTTCTTATTTAAATAAATAACTGTACCATAAATTCCTTTCATAGGTCCATCAATAACAGTAACTCCATCGCCAACTTTAAATTTTCCCATTTTCATTCTCCTTTTATATTCTTTTATCATAAACATATAATGCAATAGTTTTTGAAGTAATTAATATATATGGTGTTGCTATTCCCCATACATAAAGTAATTTAAAAATATTATCTTGGAAAAAGTATTCTTTAAAGAAAGTAAATTGAAGAAGGAAATCATTATCATAGACTATGGATATGAATAAAATTATGGTTGATAACCCAACTAGTAGATTTAATGTAAAATTATTAGATTTACTAACAATCATTTTCCAACGTTCATCATTTTTATACTCATTTCTCTTTCTAGCTTCATAATAGTTTCCCAAAATTGCTATAGCAGCTAATGATATAAATATGCCAGTTTTAATAATATAACTCATCTATTTTCTTCCTCCTCTTGTTCGAATACATCATTAATTTCAACTCCAAAAGCTTTTGCAATATTAAAAGCTAACTCTAATGATGGAGTATATTTATATTTTTCTATTGAAATCACTGCTTGCCTAGATATCCCGACTTTTTCAGCTAAATCTGCCTGTGTCCAGTTTCTTTCAGCTCTCAACACCTTAAGCCGATTTTTTATCAATATAACTCATTCCTTTCTTAATGTAATGTTTTATTTTCTTTATGTAACCACCTCATTACATCTCTAATTGTAACTACATGATTACATTTTGTCAATAGTCCATAACTTAAAAAGAATGGTAACTTTAGCCTTACAACTAAAAGCTTACTACTTTTAACTATAGCTATTTAATTTATTCAATAAGAATTTAACTAATAATCTTCTTATATTTTTTTAATGAAGATTATAAAAATTAATTCAGTAATGTATATCTACCTTTAGTGTCCCCATATATAATAAATATACAAATGTCATTATTAATTATTAGTTTTAAATTATCTAAAATGAAAAAGAGCTAGCTTTTACGCTAACTCTTCAACAATTAAAAGAAATTCAGAATGAATTTCCTCCAAAACTCTTCACTTTTCTCTCTTAATTCTTCACTTCTCATGTATCCATTCATTTTGAATACTATCATATTATTTCATTTTGATGAATTAATTCAACTTGTAATATTTTCCCATTAACTGTACACTATTATTATGCTTATTTCAGGAGGATTTATATTATGAAGAAAATTAAAAGAGTTATTATTACATTTTTAGTATTATCTATATTAATAGCAATCTATTGCTTTACCCCTACTAGAATTACACCTAAAGAAACTCTCTCGGAAAATGATATAAAAATAAGAGTTCATTTACAGGTTACAACTGGACCACTTTATTTTTTAAAGGAAGATAAAGATAAAGTTTGGGATATTATTAAAGATACTTACCCAAATTCTAATCCTAGATATATCAAAATTACTGGAAATACTCCAAATCATGCCGTAAATGATCCTGTTATGTTAGGAGACTTCAATCTATATGGAGAAATAATTGGAACATATATTGATGATACAGAAGGTGAAATCCCACTATTTGATGTTAAATATTCAGATGCAGCCCTCCCTCCAATATTTAGAGACGACACATATGTAGGAAAAAACGCTCTCTATTTTTTACTTCTTCCTATTGTAATTTTATTTTTATTTATGTCATTATTAATTATTAATTTTAAATTATCTAAAATGAAAAAGAGTTAGCTTTTACACTAACTCTTCAACAATTAAAAGAAATTCAGAATGAATTTCCTACAAAACTCTTCACTTTTACATCTTAGTTCTTAACTAATCATTAAACAATTTTTGTAGTCCAATCTTCATACCTTTATGACAACCCATAAAAAATTACTCAAGATTGTATCCAACTTTAATATCTATTTTGCCTTTAGTCTATATTCTAACGAACTACTTATTCTGAACAAAATCTTAGTAAATATCCATTTAAATCTTGTACAAGAAATTCTTTTTGTAATATTATTTTTCCATTACATTCATATTCACTTATAGTTATATCTCTAAATAATTCAATATTATTTTTAACAAGATTCTCTCTTATTTCATCAACATTAGGTACTTCAATCTGAAAATTGATTCCCCTCCCAAATGGATATTCAAGCTCACCTGTATTCCAATATCCATTTACCTCTTCTATCATAATTTGTACGTCTTCCAATGATAAAAAAGCAAATTTATCTTCTACTCTTTCATACTCTAACTTAAACCCTAAAATATCCATATAGAATTTCTTAGATTCTTCAATATTCATCACTGATAATTCTGGTATTAAACTATTAAACTTCATTATTCTTATCCCCCTAGCCAATATATACTTATATTATCATATAATAAAACTCTTATAAAAAAGAGTTAGCTTTTACACTAACTCTTCAACAATTAAAAGAAATTCAGAATGAATTTCCTCCAAAACTCTTCACTTTTACTTCTTACTTATTCACTAAATCGTTACACGATTTTAGTAGTCCAATCCTCACAGTTCCATATTTCAGTTACTACATCTCTATAGAATTCTGGTTCGTGTGATACTAGTAATATTGAGCCCTTGTATTCTTTTAAGGCTCTCTTTAATTCTTCTTTGGCATCTACGTCTAAGTGATTTGTAGGCTCGTCTAGGATTAATATATTTGTCTCTGTATTTAATATCTTACATAGTCTAACCTTTGCAGCTTCTCCACCTGATAATACCATTATCTTTGATTCTAATTGCTTAGTTGTTAATCCACATTTAGCTAAAGCTGCTCTGATTTCGTATTGAGTTTTACTTGGGAACTCTTGCCATACTTCTTCTATACAAGTGTTTGTATTTTTATCTCTATCTTCTTGTTCGAAGTATCCTATATGTTGATAGTCACCTAGATGAACTTCTCCACTTAAAGGCTGTATTTTTCCAAGTAAGCTTTTTAATAATGTAGATTTACCAAGTCCATTAGCACCAACTAATGCTATTTTTTGTCCTCTTTCCATATAAAGATTTAAAGGCTTAGTAAGTGGTGAATCATATCCTATAACTAAATCTTTAGTTTCAAAGATTGTCTTACCTGAAGTTCTTGCTATTTTGAAGTTAAACTCTGGCTTTGGTTTTTCTTTAGACAGCTCTATAACTTCCATTTTGTCTAATTTCTTTTGTCTTGACTTAGCCATATTAGCTGTTGCAACATTTGCTTTATTTCTTGCAACGAAGTCTTCTAATCTAGCTATTTCTTTTTGTTGCTTTTCATAAGCAGCCTCTAATCTCTTTTTATTTTCTTCATATAATCTCCTGAATTCATTGTAATCACCAACATATCTAGTAAGTTTTCTTTCTTCAACATGATATATTAAATTAACTACTGAATTTAAGAATGGTATATCGTGAGAAATTAAAATAAATGCATTTTCATAATTTTGAAGGTATCTCTTAAGCCATTCTATATGTTCTTCATCTAAGTAGTTAGTAGGCTCATCTAGAAGTAATATATCAGGATTTTGTAGTAATAACTTACCTAAAAGTATCTTTGTTCTTTGTCCCCCTGATAAATCATCTACATCTCTATCTAAACCTAAGTCTAATAGTCCAAGTCCCTTTGCAACTTCTTCTACCTTTGCATCTATTATATAAAATCCATTATGATCTAATAGATCTTGAATAACTGCAGTTCTATCTAGCATTTTTTCTAATTCTTCTGGTGTACAATCACCCATTTTCTCATAAAGAGAATTCATTTCTGTTTCTAAATCAAAAAGATATTTAAATGCATCTCTTAATGCATCTCTTATACTTTGTCCCTTTTCTAATGCTGCATGCTGATCCATATATCCAACTCTAACATTATTTGACCAAATAACTTTTCCTTCATCTGGCATAAGCTTATCAGTAACTATACTCATGAAAGTTGATTTCCCTTCCCCATTAGCACCAATTAAGCCAACATGCTCCCCCTTTAATAGTCTAAAGGATACATCTTCAAAAATGGCTCTATCTCCAAAACCATGACTCATATCTTTAACTGTTAATACACTCATTTATTATCCTCCTGTGTTTATATCTATAAGATAATTAGTTTTCATAATAATTTCTTTCACACAAAAATAAGGCATGATAACTCATACCTTACTTATTATAAACTATAATCTTAGAAAATAAATAGATTTTTTTTAGTAATTTTAGTATTCATATTCTTTAATATTTTCACAGATAGTAATAATTAAATTTTTATCTTCAACTACCTTCTTATAAGAACATAAAAACTCATTTAACTCTAAATCATTTAAATCTATCTTGCCTTCACTTGTTAAAATAACTTTTTCACCTTCAGTTAAAATTTTTAAGTTATTTTTATCATTAGCAATAGAATAATTATTTACTGTTGAAACTCTTAATTTATCCTTATACTTTTCTTGAAAACTCATACTTTTTCTGATTTTTTCTATATCTTCAGCACCTGGAATAACATTATTTAATCCTAATGTCTTAAGTTGTGCCTCAATACCTGAAGCATCAAAGCCGTATCTTTCCATAAGCATTGTTTGCATCTTAAGAAACTTATCTTGAGATATGTTATTTTCCTCCATATACTCCATCATCTTTTTTGTAAAGTCTGCCATATTTAGTTTTCCTGAAGACATATCATAATATAAGTTATAAATATAAGATTCAAATTTATCTACATCTTTATCATTCACTCTGTTTTTAATTTCATTAAAATCTATAATTCTATCCATAATACCAATCAACTCCTATATCCTTAATAGATGTTATTAATATTATACTATTATTGTTTTCTATATTCTATTAATTAATGTAATATTAATAATTTTTTATCAATTTTTAATAATCAGCTGTTTTTACTGTATTCCAAACTTCTTCGTATAATTTTAGTTTATCTTGAGGTAAGTATTTATATATTTCACATCTATCCATAACTTCCTTAGGCATATATGCACCTTCATTGTTTCTTACTTCATCTGGCTGCTCTTCCATAGCTAATTTATTTGGAGTTGTATAACCAATTTCTTCTGCAATTTTATAAGCATTATCCTTATCACTAACAAAATTTATAAATTCTTCAGCTGTTTCCTTATCATTTGCATTTGTTGGTATTGCCCAAGAATCTAACCAATAGTTAGCTCCCTCTTTTGGTATTACATACTCTAAATTATCATATTCATCAGCTAAATTTAATCCTTCACCTGACCATATCATAGCTATAGAAGCTTCACCCGATATCATTAAATCTTTTACTTCATCAGCACCATATTTTAATACTAAAGGTTTTTGCTCTATTAATAAGTTCTTAGCTTCTTCAAGTTCTTTTTCATCAGTTGAATTTAATGAATATCCTAATTTCTTTAATGCCATACCTATAGCATCTCTTTGTGCATCTAAGACGAAAATCTGCTTTTTATATTTTTCATCCCACATTGCATCCCAGCTATCAACTGGCTCATCTACTAAGTCTTTATTATATATAATACCTATAGTTCCATTCATATAAGGTACAGTATATTCATTGTTTGGATCAAAAGGTTGCCCCATATCGCTCTCATTCATTTGTTCTAAATTAGGAATATTGTCTTTGTTAATTTTTTGAAGTAACCCTTCTTGTATCATTCTATCAGCCATATAATCAGCTACCAAAACAGCATCCCAAGTAGTTTTTCCTGAAGCAACTTCTATATACATTGTTTCCATGTCATCAAAATATCTTTCATTTACTGTTACATTGTACTTATCTTCAAATTCTTCTATAATTCCTTCTGCTATATTTTCTCCATAATTTAATACATTTATAGTCTTCTTATCACTTTTTTTACATCCTGTAAAAAGTCCAAAAGTTAAAATTAAACTTAGTGATACAGCAAATATTTTAGTTAATTTATTCATTTATCATCTTCCTTTCATACTCTGTAAAGTTATGGCAATATTATCATAATATTTCTTCCTTAATTGCAAGTAAATTATATATTGAAATATACTAAATTGCAAAAAAATTATGCATTTAAATTCATTAAATACAAAAATTATATATGTATTGATATTGAATTCAGAACATATGTTCTGTATAATAATTATATTAAGTTCTTTAAGTAGGTGATTTTATGAATATAAAAGAAAAACTTAATATTCTTTCAGCTGCAGCTAAATATGATGTTTCTTGTTCATCTTCAGGTTCTAAGAGAAAAAATACACATAATGGTTTAGGAGATGCAGCTAGTAGTGGTATATGTCATAGTTTTGCTGCTGATGGTCGCTGTATTTCTCTTTTAAAAATACTATTGACTAATTACTGTATTTACAACTGTAAGTATTGTATTAATGCTTCTTCAAAAGATGTACCTAGAGCTGCTTTTACACCTGAGGAAGTGGTAGATTTAACTATTAACTTTTATAAAAGAAATTATATAGAAGGGCTTTTCTTAAGTTCTGCCATCTTCAAGAACCCAAATCACACAATGGAGCTTTTGCTTTCAGTTGTAAAGAAATTGCGTCTTGAAGAAAACTTTAATGGATATATCCATCTTAAAGCTATTCCTGGTGCTGATGAAGCGTTAATAAAAGAAGCTGGTAAGTATGTTGATAGAATGAGCGTAAATATAGAACTACCATCTGCTTCAAGTTTAAAGCTTCTTGCCCCTCAAAAGACCAAGGAAAATATTCTAGCTCCTATGGGTATTATTAAAAATTCTATAATAGAACATAAAGATTTAAAAAGAAATATAAAATCAACCCCACTTTTTGTTCCTGGAGGACAAAGTACTCAATTAATAGTTGGTGCAACTCCAGAAAGTGATTATAAAATATTAAATTTATCGGAAAATTTATATAACAAATTTGATTTAAAAAGAGTTTATTATTCTGCCTATGTTCCTGTAGTTAAAAATGAAAAAGCTCTTCCAGACATAATACATCCACCTTTAGTTCGAGAACATAGACTTTATCAAGCAGATTGGCTACTTAGATTTTATGGTTTTAAAGCAAAAGAATTATTAAAAGATGAAAATGAAAACTTTGATTTAAATTTTGATCCTAAAACTTCTTGGGCTTTAAATAATATTAATAATTTCCCTATGGAAGTAAATAAGGTATCCTATGATGAATTACTAAGAATCCCAGGTATAGGAGTCCGTTCTGCAAGAAAAATAGCCATTGCAAGAAGGGTTCATTCCCTTTCATTTGATGATTTGAAAAAGATTGGTGTAGTTCTAAAAAGAGCTAAATATTTTATTACCTGCAGAGGAAAATATTATGGTGATGTACCTTTTAACGATGAGATAATAAGAACAAGATTACTTTATATAGATAAACCAAAGTTAGATGATGAAAATTCAGAACAAATATCTTTTTTTGATAATATTTATACTAATTCTAAAAGTAATATTTATCTTCCTGAAGCTAAGCAAATTATCTTACCTAAGGATAAAAACACATCTATAACTGGGGAAATATAAGGTGGTGAAATAATGTTAAAACTGATTTACGAAGATTCTTTTGAAGGATTTCTAACTGCGATTTATTATGCTTTTTACTCAAAAGATGAAATAATTTCTATAGAGGCAGATAATTCATCTGATATTGATATGTTAACTACCATTGAATATTTAAAAACTGATGTAGAAAAATACAAAAAAGTTAAAGATTCTATTGTTACTAAAATCGACCCTCTTGCACTAAATAAAATATATAAACTTTATTTATCTAATCATAAGAAAAAAGGAATTCTATGCTACAAATATTTAAAAACTGCTTTTAAACTTGGTAGTAACGTACATAAGCACTTATATTTAGATATAGTTCGTGAATTAGATTTAATAGAAAAAAGAGTTTCTATGGAGGCTCATAGATTTGTTGGGTTTGTTAGATTTTCTCTAATTAATGATAAATTCTTATATTCCTCTATTGAACCTGATAATAATATATTAGAACTTATTTCTAATCATTTTGCTAATAGATTTTCTAATGAATACTGGATTATTCACGATACTAAAAGGAATATTGCTTCTGTTTACAATAAAATTGCCTGGGAAATAACAGAAATGAATAGTGAAATATATAATTCTTTAAAGAATTATAATGATGAATTCGAAGATCTTTGGAAAAATTACTTTATATCTACAGCTATAAAAGAAAGAACTAATCCAAAACTTCAAAAACAATTTATGCCAAAAAGATATTGGAAACACTTAACTGAAATAGAAGATAAATAAAAGGTAATGAATAAAAATAAATAAGTAATAAATGAGATAATAGCTAATTACACGAAATTATTTATTATCTCATTTATTTCATTTTTTCATTCTTTAATTTGGCGTAAGCCAAAATTTCATTCTTTCATTCCTAAACAGTTGCTACTGCTTCTATTTCAATAACGCAATCTTTTGGAAGTCTAGCAACTTCCACACAGCTCCTTGCTGGTGGATTTTCTGTAAAGTACTGTCCGTAAACTTCATTAACTTGAGCAAAATCATTCATATCTTTAATAAATACTACTACTTTTACTACTTTGTCTAAGCTACTTCCTGCCTCTTCTAAAACCGCCTTAACATTTTCTAATGATTGTTTAGTAGCTGCTTTAATTTCAGTTACAACTTCTCCTGTTGCAGGATTAACTGGAATTTGACCTGATGTAAATACCATATTTCCTATTTTAATTCCTTGAGAATATGGGCCTATTGCTGATGGAGCCTTACTTGTTGAAATAATTTCTTTTTGCATAATAATGTACATCCTTTCTATATATAAAAATTATAAACACCATTAAAATTAATCATATAATAATTATCATACATTATTTTCCTTAAGTTAACTATATGTTTTTTATTAAAACCTATATATTAAATTAATTTATTTATTTTTTTATAAAAAGTTTATTATTATATTAACAAATGTTAAAATAGTATAAAAACATAAGGGAGGTACATTTATGAGTAAACATGTTAAAATTGATTGGGATAACCTTGGTTTTAATTATATCAAAACTGATTATAGATATATATCAGTTTGGAAAAATGGGAAATGGGACAAGGGAAAACTTACTAAAGATAATATGCTAAGAATAAGTGAAGCATCTACTGCTTTACATTACGGTCAACAATGCTTCGAAGGACTAAAGGCATACAGGCGAAAAGACGGTAAAATTCAATTATTTAGAGTTGATAGAAATGCAAATAGAATGAATGAAAGTACAAAGAGGCTACTTATGCCTGAAATACCAGTTGAAAAGTTTATCGATGCTTGTATGCAAGTTGTAAGAGCTAATGAGCATTACGTTCCACCTTATGGAAGTGGTGCTACTTTATATTTAAGACCATTTATGATAGGTGTTGGAGATAATATTGGAGTAAAACCTGCACCTGAATACATTTTCTCTATATTTGCAGTTCCAGTAGGTCCATATTTTAAAGATGGATTATCACCATGTAACTTTATGATATCTGATTATGATAGAGCTGCCCCATATGGAACAGGTGGACAAAAAGTTGGTGGTAACTATGCTGCTTCATTACACCCTCATTTAATAGCTGCAGAAAGAGGATTTGCAGATTGTATATATCTTGATCCTGCAACTCACACTAAAATAGAGGAAGTTGGTGCTGCTAATTTCTTTGGTATAACTAAGAATGATGAGTTTATTACACCGAAATCACCATCAATCCTTCCAAGTATAACTAAATATTCTCTAATGGATATAGCTAGAGATTATTTGAAAATGCCTGTTTATGAAAGAGATGTTTATATAGATAATATTGATGAGTTCAAAGAAGCTGGTGCTTGTGGTACAGCTGCTGTTATAACACCAATTGGAGGGATAGAATATAAGGATAAGCTTCATGTTTTCTATAGTGAAAAAGAAGTTGGCCCTGTTACAAAAGAGCTCTATAGAATCCTTTGTGGAATTCAATTTGGTGATATTGAAGGTCCTGAAGGTTGGGTTTTTGAAGTATAGTTTCCTTCAATAAAAATCCATAGAAACTAAGTATTAACATCATTAGTTTCTATGGATTTCTTTATTATAAGCTAACATTTACAATAAACATATTATCTTTAATTTCAACAGTTAGGTCCCCGCCATGTGCCTCTGTTAAACCTTTTGCAATATCTAACCCAAGACCAGTACCTTCTGTATTTCTTGATATATCGCCTCTTCTAAATCTTTCAATCAGCTTATCTGCATCAATATTTATATCTTTTTCTACCTCGTTAATAAATATAACTCTACTCTTTTTATTTACCTTATTTTCATAATATTCTATTATAATGAAGACTTCCGAAGGCTTATATGAATATTTGATAATATTGGAAATTAAATTCTGATATATTCTGAGAATCTTATTGTAGTCACCTCTAACTACTATTTTCCTTTCATCATTTATATCTACTTCTTTTGAATTAATAAATTGTTTTAAATTAATTGTAAACTGTTCTTCTAAAAGCTTATCCTTAACTTCTAAGAGTGTTTGATTCAAAACTTCTCTTAAATCCACTTCCTTTATATCTAATACAATATCACTTGAATTAGCCATGAGAGATTCTTTTAAATCATCTATTAAAACTTTTATTCTTTTTGCTTTTCTCTCTAATACATCTAAATATTTTAATTTTTCTTCACGACTTAAGCAATCCTTCCCAAGGAAGTCAACATAATTAATAACTGAAGTTAGAGGAGTTCTTAAATCATGAGAAATATTAGTAATTAGATCTACTTTATTTAAGTTTGAAAATGATTCTCTATCCTCCATTTCCTTTGCTAAAGAAATAATATCATAAATTGCTCTATTCATTATGTTGAATTCAATACCATTAAGTAATGCATACTTAAATTTTATTTTATTTAGTAAACTAAATACCTCATTAAAATTTCCATTTTCTAAACTCTTAATAGTTTCATTTAACACTAGATTTAATTTATCTACAATTATTCTATTTTTCATTAAGCTTATAAAAAGATATATTGCAATTATAGTATTTAATATTACAACCCATACTAGTATGGTATTCTTTATATCTATTTCTTTCATTTCTAACTGAAAGATAATTTGATACATAATCATATAAAGAACTACTAAAATAACCACTTTTACAAACCTGTCAAATACTTTAATTTTATAGAAATCTTTTTCATATTCTTCTATATCACTTTTATTATATACTCTACATTTCAAAACTATTTGCATTACCGATATAGCTACTATTATGGAAAATACAATCCAAGTTAGTAAAACTATATACTTTGGACCTTCGGAGGTATAATTAGGTAAAAACTCTCCTCCTGTAGTATTAACTAACTTTTTCACTACAAAATAATTGATTAATACTAAAATCTTCCCTATTATTGTTTCTATAAATACATTTTCATTAATTAACCCTAAGTTTTTTATTTCTTCATCCTTAAGCCAGGTAATCTTCTCCTTTAATATCATCTTATCTAATAACATTAATTCACCACCTTATCTAAAGGTGCTTCTGATAAAGAACTAATATCAAAACTAATAATTACTTTAAATAAATCACCATCTATATTTATTTTAAACTCACCTTTTTGCAATAAAACTAAGTTTTTAGCAATTTCTAAACCTAGTCCAGAAACATCTTCACTTGTGTTTTCATTAATTAAATAAACTAAATCCTTAGGCTCTATATTTAGTTCCTTTCTTGAAGTATTTTTTAATATAATATATATTTTTTTATCTACTCTTTTAACATCTAAATAAGCTCTGGTTTTCTCTAAAGAGTGTTTTGAAATATTGTCAAACAGTATTTCGAATACTCTCCATAGCATTTCCCCGCTAGAATTTATATATATTGCTTCATTAGGAAAACTATTTTTTAAAATTATTGAGTTCTCTAACATTTTATCTTCAATTTCTACTATAGCTTGTTTTAAAAATTCAACTATTTCTATTTCATTAAGTTCTACTTTCATATCACCATTTGCAGTTTTCGAAGCCTCAAATAATTCTTCAACTAGTTTATTTAAGTTATTGGATTTAATCTTCAAAGTATTTATTGTATCAAAACTCTTTTCATCAGTCTCAAGTTTACTTATATTTTCAATAATATCTTCTATAGGTTTATTTAATTTTCTTGTTAAATTATTTATAAGCTCCATATTAACTTTTTCATTTCTTTTAATATTCATTGCAGATTTTTTTGAATTTAAAGATATGTAATTAATCTTCTTTACTAATTCTAAATATTTTTTATCCAAAGGAAAATTAATATCCACACTATTAAACACTTCCCTTTTGATATAAATACTATCCTTTTCCTCTTTTTTAAAGTTTATTATCCACTCTTCAATTTTTCTCCAAATATAAGAAGTCATTTGATTATTCCTTATAAGCTTAGTAAACATTATTATATTTATTATCAATAATATAGAAATAATTAATATTAACCCTCTATGTTCTGGTAATATGCTCATTATTAGAACGCTACTAAATAACATTAAGGAAAGTAAAATATATTTTAATATGTTTATATTATTTTTCAAACTTATATCCCACTCCCCATACTACTTTTATATATCTTGGTTTTTTAGGATCTACTTCTATCTTTTCTCTTATTCTTCTTACGTGAACCATTACTGTATCAGCATTAAAACAAGGTTCATTCCAGACTATTCCATATATTTCCTTTGAAGAAAATACTCTTCCTGGACTACTTAACAGTAAATCTAAAATTCCATATTCTGTTTTAGTTATTTTTACCTCTTTGCCATCCACCTCAAGTAATTTCTTATTTCTATCTAACTTTATTATTCCATAAACTAAAATATCATTTTCTTCTTTTGGATAGTTTCCTAAATCTACATATCTTCTAAGTTGAGATTTAACTCTTGCAATAAGCTCTAAAGGATTAAAAGGTTTAGTTATATAATCATCTGCACCTATGTTAAGCCCTAAAATTTTATCTGTATCTTGTGACTTTGCAGATAAAATTATAATTGGTATATTTTTATCTTCTCTTATATTCATAGTTGTCCTCATTCCATCCATTTTAGGCATCATTAAATCCATTATAACTAAATGTATATCTTCTTTCTTTATTATATTAAGAGCTTCAATTCCGTCATAAGCCTTAATTACATCTATATTTTCATTTTTTAAATATATTTCTATAGCATCAGTTATTTCCTTTTCATCATCCACTACTAAAACCTTATACTTCCCCATAAATATCCACTTCTTCCTCTTTATTAATGTTATATATAAATTATAGCATCTACTCTTTAATAATAATTTAAAATCCTAAAATTAATCTATATACTTTCTAACAAAATTCTTAAAAAAATAAGTAGATAAAAATATATTGCTTGTACTAACTAAAGCTCATAGTCAACACAATATATTTTTTATCTACTTCAAAATTTAATATATTAATTTATAATTATTACTTTTCTTGACTTCCACTAGTAATAAAGTAGTATGGTAAAGCTAAAAATAATACTCCACCGATAAAGTTACCAAGTGAAACTAAAATTATGTTATATGCATATCCTCCTAAAGTTATTGTAGAAGGATCTATTAAGTATCCCATAGCTAAAAAACTCATATTAGCTACACTATGTTCAAATCCTGCTGTTATAAAGGTAAATAAACACCAAAATATCATTAATATCTTTGCAGTTTCTTCTTTTAGTTTATAACACATCCAAACTGCTAAGCATACTAATATGTTACATAATATTCCCTTTATAATTAACTGTCCTGCTGGAGCATTTACCTTAGCTAAAGCATTACTTACAATAAATTCTCCTATGTATTCACTCTTTCCACTTGTTAAACCTGCACCAACGAATAGAACTGCTCCAAGTATTCCGCCTAATATATTTCCAATCCAACTTGCGAACCATATCTTAATTGCATCTATCCATGTTACTGTTTTTTCTAAAGCTCCCATAGTCATAATCATGGCATTACTAGTAAATAAATCTCCACCTGCCATTAGAACTAAACTAAGAGCGACACCAAAAGATGCTCCCATTAAAATTTTATAAGTATCAACACCATTATGATGCATTATTCCACCTATTGAATAAATTAACATAATACCTAAACTTACAAATAGACTACCAAGCATTGCACTTATAATATATCTTGCTTTGCTCCTTTTTAATAAATTTCTTTTAACTTCTGCTGAATGGGCTAAACTATGAATTTCTTTACTGTACATAATGCTCTCCTCTTATCGTTAATCTTAATAACCTTTACCATAAGTAACTTCTATTTATACTTAAAATATTTTACAATGAAAAGCAAAGTTTTGCAAACAAAACTTCGCTCTTACTTACCTATTAATATTATTATCTATTAATTCAATATAAAAATTTCTTATTTCATCATATTCTAACAAAGATTTCTCACTAGATTCTACTGTTATATTGTTTTCCTGAAATAGTGACTTCCAAGAATTTTTATTACCAAAAATATCTTTTACTATATGATTTCCTGGAAGCATTAGTATAGGTGCCATTATAGTCTCATTTATCTTATTATCTATAAGAGCATTTACTACATCTTCCCTTTTATTTTCACCATCCAAAGTTCCTATAAAAACACTTTTGAAACCTCTTTCTAGAAAAGTATTTTTTAATAAGTTATATCCTTCTGTGTCCATAACCTTTGATCCATGACCTACTAATACTAAATTTTTGGACTTATTTAAATCTTCTTCCATGGAATCAACTATTAAGTTACATCCTTCCATTAGTCGCCCTTCATTCTCCCCCATAATAACCCTACCTAAGGTTATTTTTGAAAATGAATAATCGTATTCTTCTATAGTTTTTACTATTGATAAGTACTCACTACCTTCTATTATGTGTAGAGGTTGAATATATACCTCCTTATATCTGTCATTACTTAAATTAAATAATACTTCTTCTAACCTAGGAACTGATTTACCGTATTTAGTAAACAAAATATTAGATATCATACTAGATGTAAATGCCTTACACACATGATATTTTCCATTAAAACTTTCTCTTATTTTATTTTCAAAGTCTTCTAATATTTTTAATCCTTCTAAATTAGCTGTTCCAAAAGAAACAATTACAATTGCTTTTGCCATATGACACTCTCTCTTCTATTATTTTTTAAAATTTTTGAAAGCCTCTAAGAACCTATTAATATGTTCTTCCGTATGGGTAACACTTAAAAATAATGCTTCATACTGTGATGGTGGTATATTAATTCCACTTTCTATCATATGTTTAAAGTATTTTATAAATATCTCTTCATTACAAGTTTTAACATCAGCATATGTTTTAACTTCTTTTAAATCTGTAAAGAAAATAGTAAACATTCCACCATACCTATTCACAATTATTGGAATTTCTTTTTCCTTTGCTATTTCAGTTACTCCATCTTCTAGTAGCTTACCTAAGTAATTAATTTTCTCATAATACTCTTTATTATTATTTTTTAACTTATTTAATGTTGCAAGTCCAGCAGCCATAACTATTGGATTTCCTGACATAGTTCCTGCCTGATACACTTCTCCTACCGGTGATAAACTTTCCATTATTTGCTTTTTACCACCATATGCGCCACAAGGAAGACCCCCTCCTATTATCTTTGCATATGTTACTAAATCAGGCTTCACATTGAATAACTTTTGTGCTCCTTCATATGATACTCTAAATCCACTCATTACTTCATCAAATATTAATAAAGCCCCATGTTTATCACAAAGTTCCCTTAAAAGATTCATGAAATCATCTTCTGCTTTAATTACTCCCATATTACCTGCAACTGGCTCTATAATAACTCCTGCTATATCATCACCATATTCCCTAAATAAAGCTTTTATGCTTTCTTTATCATTATAAACTGCAATTAAAGTATTTTTTATACTATCTTCTGGCACACCTAATGAACCTGGTATCCCATTAGTTAATACTCCTGATCCTGCTTCTACTAAAAAGCCATCAAAATGTCCATGATAACATCCAGCAAATTTTATTATTTTATCTTTTTTAGTATAGCCTCTAGCGAGCTTTATTGCACTCATTGTTGCTTCTGTTCCTGAATTAACCATTCTTACCATCTCAATGTTTTCTAAGTTTTTACATAAAAATTTAGCCATAATAAGTTCTAGCTCTGTAGGAGCTCCAAAAGCTATAGCTGATTCAGAAATCTCTTTAATAGAAGTTACAACCTCTTTATCACAATGACCTAATATCATAGGTCCCCATGCTAATACAAAATCAAGATATTCCTTTCCTTCTTCATCTACTATTATTGCACCTTTACCACTTTTTATAATAGGTGGTGTCATTCCAGTATTTTTATAAGATCTAACTGGGGAGTTAACTCCCCCTGGCATATACTTTTTAGACTCATGGAATATTACTTCATTTCTCATAGCTTAATTATTCTCCTTTAACCATCTTACTGCATCTAAAGCAAAGTATGTAATTATTATATCTGCTCCAGCCCTCTTCATTGAAAGAAGCATTTCCAATGCTACAGATTTTTCATTTATTAAACCTGCTTCGGCTGCTGCTTTAACCATAGCAAATTCTCCACTAACATTATAAGCACAAATAGGTACATTCACCTTTTCTTTTGCCCTTCTTATAATATCCAAATAAGACATAGCTGGTTTAACCATAATTATATCCGCACCTTCATTAATATCCCATTCTATTTCTTTTATAGCTTCTTCTGAATTTGCTGGGTCCATTTGATAAGTTTTTCTATCTCCAAATTGAGGTGCAGAATGAGCTGCTTCTCTAAAAGGTCCATAAAAAGCTGAAGAATATTTAGCTGCATAACTCATAATAGCTACATTTTCATAATGATTTTTATCTAAAACTTCTCTTATATATCCTATTCTGCCATCCATCATATCAGAAGGAGCTACCATATTTGCACCAGCATTTGCATAAGACAAAGATATCTTTCCTAGTATTTCAAGAGTTTTATCGTTATCTACTTCGTTTCCATTTAATATTCCACAATGGCCATGGCTAGTATATTGACACATACAAACATCCGCAATTATGTATAAATCTTTAGAAATTTCTCTCATTTTTCTTATTGCTTGTTGCACAATGCCATTATCATTATAGCTTTCTGAGCCACAATCATCCTTATGATTTGGGACTCCGAAAAGAATTATTCCTCTAATATTATTTTGAGTAACTTCGTTAATTATTTCTGGAAGCCTATCTAAGGACCAATGATAATTGCCTTTCATAGACGATATTTCTTCTTTTTTATTATTTCCTTCAACAACAAAAATTGGGAAAATAAAATCATTTGAACTTAATATATTTTCTCTTACTAAATCTCTAATTGCTGAGGTTGCTCTTAATCTTCTTCCCCTTTTAATCATTTTATTCACCTTTGCTTTCTTTATTTGCTTTATATATATCTACTATCTCATCTAAGAAACCATCCTCTGAATGTTTTCTGCAAGTATAGGCGTCTACTCCATTTTCTTTTAATGATTTAAAAGTTTGAGGTCCAATAGCTATATTATATTTTTCTTTAATTTTATCTACTCCAAATAAAGCTATCATATTATTAACTGTACTTGGACTAGTATATAAAATATAATCAACCTCTTCAAATGCTCTTGCATTTTTTACTGTACCACAAACTGTATTATATGTATGAATTCTGTCTACATTTAAACCTAAGTTTTCAATCTCATCTTTCAGATAGCTTCTGCTTTCTGAGGAACATGGAATTAATACTTCTTCTTCCTTTAATAAATATGGCTTTAATTCTTTTAATAATCCTTCTCCAACGAACTCTCTTCCCATAATAAAGGCTTGAATTCCTCTTTTCTCAAGGGCTTTTCTAGTAGCTTTACCCACTACAGAAAATTTAGCTTTTAAGGATCTTATGTCTATCTTATTTTCTATTATGTAATCAAAGAATATATTTACTCCATTAACTGATGTTAAAATAATATGATCATAATGACAAAGCTTCTCTTCTACTACCTTCAAATTCTCTTTTGTTGATTGAATTTTTATAGAATTTACTTCTGTTACTTCGGCCCCTAATTCTCTTAACTTCTTTTTTAAATTGGAAGATTGCTCTCTTGACCTTGTAACACAAACATTTAATCCAAATAGAGGCTTCTTTTCATACCAATTAAGTTTATCACTTAAAGTTACTACCTCTCCCATAACTATAATACATGGAGATTGTAATTTAGCTTCTTTAACTTTTTCTTCTATATCTATTAATGTTCCAGCTACTTTTTTTTGTTTAGATGAAGTTCCCCTCATCACGACAGCTACATTAGTATTCTCATTTTTACCATTAGCTATTAAATTTTTTATTATTTCATTAAGATTATTAAGTCCCATCATAAATACTAAGGTTCCTTTTTCCTTTGCAACAGCTTCCCAATTTATAGTCTGCACTCCAGCAGTCATACCTGTAATTATATGAAAACTCTGAGCCATTCCTCTTTGAGTAATTGGAATACCTGCATAATTTAAAACAGCTATAGGTGAAGTTACACCTGGAATAACTTCAAATTCTATGTTTTCATCTATTAAGGCCAATACTTCCTCTCCACCTCTTCCAAAAACATATGGATCTCCACCTTTTATCCTTCCAACTATATGACCTTTCTTAGCTAATTTAATCAAAGACTCATTAATCTCTTCTTGAGTTTTATAATGAGCCCCTGGTTCTTTCCCACAATAATATATTTCACAAGTATCACTTAAGTAATTTAATATATTATTTGAAACTAATCTATCATATAGTACTGCTGTACATTTTTTTAAAGAATCTACTGCTTTTAAAGTTAGTAAATTCTCATCCCCTGGTCCAGTACCAATAATATAAACCTTACTCATTTTGTTATCCTTTCATTATTTCCTTTGCTAATTTAGTACCTATTTCAATGTGGTTTTCTTTATTACCTAAGATATCTTTCTTTATTATTCTTCCATCACCTAAATCATAAGTACCTATCATATATAAATCTTTACCCTTAATTTCAGAATATACACCTATAACAGTATGACATCCTCCATTTAATTCCTTCATAAAACTTCTTTCTGCTTCCAAAGCTATTCTTACTTCAGTATTATCTAATTTTTTTAAATAAGAATTAAATTCTCCATTTTCAAGTGCTTCTATACCTAAAGCTCCTTGCCCTATGGCTGGTAAGAATATTTTAGGATCAAAGTAATCTGTAATATAACTTTCCATGTTCAATCTTTTTAATCCAGCAGCAGCTAAAATAATACCGTCCATATTTTCATTTTCCATCTTTTGAAGTCTTGTTTGAACATTTCCTCTTATAGGAACTATTTTTAAATCTTTTCTTAGATTTCTAAGCATTGCAGCTCTTCTAATGCTACTAGTGCCTATAACTGCCCCCTCTTTTAAATCTTCAAAATGAATATTGTTTCTTGATACAAAAACATCTCTTATATCTTCTCTTTCTGGAATTGCAATAAGCTTAAAACCATTAGGTAACTCAAATGGAACATCCTTCATACTATGAACTGCTGCATGTGCTTCTTTATTTAAAAGCGCATATTCTATTTCCTTTACAAATAATCCTTTCCCTCCTATTTTATCTAAAGTTACATCTAATCTCCTATCTCCTTCAGTTACAACTAATAGCTTTTTTGAATTTATATTATTTTTCTCCTTAATAAGCTCTATTACTCTGTCAGCTTGAACTTGAGCCAATTTACTTTTTCTAGTTGCAATTATTATCTCCATAAAAATATCTCCTATAAATTCCTATATATTTCATTTAAAACTTCTTTTCCAAAAAACATCTCTAAAACTATTTTATCTTTTTTCTTTTCATAAATATATTTAAAGTCTTCACTACATACAAAGTTAATAATATCTTTTTTCTTTTCAACTATACCCTTAGCTGACTTTCTAATTAAAGATGAATAGCCAACAAATTCATCATATTCTCTTAAAGTATCAATTACTTTTTCCGCTATCATTAATGATCCTTTTGGATTTCCATAATTAGTGTTAACAGCAAAGCTTATATTATTTAAATTTCTCTGTACAGGCACTATTGCCATGCTCTCTAAATAATCTTCTACATATACGTATATTTTATAGGCTTCTTCACAATCTTCTTTTATTCTTTGATTTAAGAACGTATCATTAGTTGCTATTACAATTATATGTTTATCTTTTATAAAATCTTTATAATAACTATTTTTTATAAGTTTAATATTATCTAATTTCTTAAACTCTTCTATAAAATCTATGGATAATACTTCTACATTACAATTTTTAGATAAGAAATTTTTACTTTTTATGTATCCAACCTTACCTCCACCTATTACCCCAATATTAGTCTTTCTAGAAATCAAGGAAAGATAAGTATAGTCTATATTTTCTTTAGGAATATCTTCTCTAATATTTTTACACATTCTTTTCCTTTCCCCTTTAATTGCTCTTCCTTCAAAACTTCTATGGCTCTATTGACGTAGTAATCTGAAGTGCTTTTTATAAGCATTTCAGCAATTTCCTTATCTTTTTCATCTCTGCATTTATTCTGCAATGTTTTTTGTCTCTCTTTAATCACTCTAGAACTATTATTTTTTATATCCTTTATTATGGTAGATACTTCTCTTAAATTTTTCCATTCAAAATAATTATCTATATATTCTTTAATTATATTCTTAAACTCTAACATTCTTTCTTTTCTCAAGTTCTTATTTTCATCATCTATAGAACTTATTTCATCTATGTCATAAAGCTTTACTCTAGTATATTCCTTAATTCTTTCATCTATATCTCTAGGCATAGCTAAATCAAATATAATGATTTCTTTACCTATTTCATTAATATGCTTCTTTTCTATAACTAAATGTGGTGCCGATGTACATGATATAACACAATCCATATCATTTACTATTTTTCTAGCATCTTCATATGTCATAACTTTTACTCTTTTATCATCTATACCTATAACCTTATCTATATTTCTAACTACAAGATTTAAAACTTCTATATCATTTGAAAGTGCATACTTTACTACAAGACTTCCAACTTCACCATATCCAATAACCATTAATTTTCTTGCATTATTTTTAATTGCTTCATTTACTGAAATTGATGCAGATGATACTGGTATTTCATATAATTTTCCTTCTGTCCTAAACTTTTTACCACACGTAATAGCTTCTTGGAATAATCTTTGTAATTCATAGTCTATAGATTCAACTTCCATTGATAAAGAATATGCATCTTTTATTTGACCTAGTATTTGATCTTCCCCTAATATTTTAGAGTGGAAACCACAAACTACCTCCATTAGGTGTCTTACTGTATCTGCTTCTTCTAAATAAAAGCAATTTTCTTTAAGAGCAATATCCCAATCTAATATTTCAAAAATCTTATATATACTCTCTTCACCTAATAATGAGCCATTATAATAAATTTCTGTTCTATTACATGTACTTAAAATGACTACTTCATCAAAGTAATCAAGTAATTTTCTTGTATATTCTTTTCTCTTTTTGGGAGCTAAAGTTAGCTTTTCTCTTATTTCTACTCCAGTATTCTTCTTAATTCCTAAAAGCTGAATCATAATTTTACTCCTAAACTTAATATAATTATGTCTTTTTATTATATTACCCTTATTATACTCCTATTAATTATAATTTTCATTTTATTGATTCTAACAAATTTATATTATTTTTAGCTAATATATAAGACCGCTATTTAATTATAGCGGTCTTAAAACTACATATACTTATTTTACATATTTAACATCATAATTGTCTAATAGGTAATTTAAATTTTATTTATAGGTATTTACTTATATTAGTATCTTATACCACTCCAATAAATATTATCTTTAAGTATAGCCTTATCTGAAAGTTCAACTCCATCAAGAGCCCATTTTTTAAATTCCATAAAACCAGTTCTATCTACTATATATCCAATATGCTCCTTTCCACCTGGTGCATCTTTAGCTATATATTCTGTAACGTATTTGTAGGTATTTAAAATAATTTTGATTATACTTTCTTCATCAACCCATACTATAAAATCTTCTGCTAATCTAGGATTTTTCTTTCCTGTTCTACCCATAATAGCTAATCTATAATATTTTTCTTTGCTTCTTGTCCATGCTCCAGTTGGGCAATTAATTACACATTCTCCACAACCTATGCACTTGCTATGATTTCTAACTGGTCTATAGTTTTCTGCATGTAAAGCTCCAGTTGACTTTTTAGTGCATGCCTTAACACAAGCTCCACAAGATACACATTTATCCTTATCAAATTGAGGTTCAGTCATTCCTATAATACCAAAGTCATGCATTCTTGATTTAATACAATCATTAGGGCAACCTGTTAATGCTATTTTGAAATGTAAATCATTTGGAAAGATTGCTTTTTCAATTTTTTTTGCAAAATTAGTAGTATTATAATTTGCAAACGGACAAACTTTATTTCCTATACAAGCTGATACATTTCTTGTTCCTGCTGCTGTATATCCCTTACCTGGAACTTCTTGATTTATTTCTAATCCTTCAATTATAGGTTGAAGGAGAATGTTAACCTCTGCAATATCTTCCATATCTATCCCTGGAATTTCAAAACCTTGTCTTGTAGTTAAATGAACTGTTCCATCACCATATTTATCTGCAATTTCTTGAATTAATCCTAAGTATTCTGCCTTTAAGAATCCACCTGGAACTCTTATTCTAGAAGCTGTTATCCCTCTTCTTTTAGTAACTCTAAAGGCGTTCTTTTTCAGCTTTTTAGTATTGATATCCATAGTGTCTCCTCCTAATCTATTAATTCTTTTCCTTTTGTATAGTTAAATACAGGACCATCTAAACAAATATAAGTATCGTCTATTTTACAGTGACCACATTTACCTATTCCACAACACATTTTTCTTTCTTGTGAAATCCATATATTTTCTTCTTTAATTCCAAGCTTTAAGAATTCTAAAACTGTAAATTTCATCATCATAGGTGGCCCTACAACAACTACTTGTACATTTTCCATATCTTTAATTTCAAGTTCTGGTACATATTTAGTTACAAGTCCAACTTTTCCTTCATACCCTTCTTCAGCACCATCAACTGTTAATATAAGATTTATATTTTTCTCCCATTCCTTTATATCCTCTTTAAAAAGAATATCTTTAGGAGATTTAAATCCTGATATTAAAGTGAAGTTCTTGCAATCTTGAGTATTGTTTGAGAAATAATCTACTATTCCCTTAACTGGTGAAAGTCCTGTTCCTCCAGCTACTACTATAACTTCTTTATCTTTATAATTATTTATATCAAAGCCATTTCCATAAGGTCCTCTTAAGAATAGCTTGTCACCAACGTAGTTATTAAAGATTTCATCTGTTACCTTTCCAACTCTTCTTATTGTTAAGTCAACATAGTTCTCACCTATTCCACTTACTGATATAGGTGCTTCCCCATACTTTGGTAGTGATACTTCAAAGAATTGACCTGGCTTAACATCACCTTTAAATTCCATTCTGAAAGTATATTCAATTTCTGTATGCTTAATAACTTCTAATATTTCTGAAATAAATGGTATATATTCATTTTTAATCATATTACTTCACCTCATCCATAGCTTTTTCTAATTTGTTTACACAATTTGAGAATGAAATATATTCAGGACATGCATCATCACATCTTCCACATCCTACACACATATGATATCCCCATCTCTTTTTGTAATCATAAACCTTATGAAGAACCTTAAATCTCATTCTTTGTCCTTTTTCTTTTCTAAAGCTATGACCTCCAGCCATATCTGTATATCCATCTACTTGACAAGATGCCCAAACTCTTCTTCTCTCTCCTACTTTTCCATTATCCTTATAAAAGATATCTTGCATAGTAAAGCAAGTACATGTAGGACATACAAAATTACATCTTCCGCAAGCTATGCATCTTTCTGAGTATTCATCCCATACCTTAGACTTAATAATATTTAAATCTATATTATCTGGAATATTCACTTTAATATCATTATTTTCAACGAAATCTGGATTAACTTCTACAGATTCATTATTTAATTTATTAAATAATCCTTCAAACTCTTCGTCTTTTATATCTATATAAACTTCATTGCCATCTTGTTTAACATAAGCATTATATTCATCAGTTTTATTAGTTCCCATGCTTACACAGAAACAATTATCAAAGCTTTTTTCACATCCTATTAGTACAAATTTAGCTTTTTCTCTTAGTTTTTTGTAATAAGGATCTTCAAAGCCATTTCTTAAATAAATATCATCAATTCTTCTTAAAGAATTCATATCACAGCTTCTTAAAAATATTAATATTGATTTTTCATCTATATTAGGTTCCTTAGTCTCATCTTCTGTGAAGAAGAATAAGGTTTGAGTTATTGGAAGAAGTACTTCTTTATATGAAAAATTAGACTTTTGATTAAACTCTATTTCTTCTATTTTTGATACTTCACCATATCTTACAATATCTGTGTCTGAAAATTTTCCTTGTCCTTCAAAAACCTTTGGTGCATATATCTTGTATTTTTTTGAAAGCTCTTCTAAAGCCTTGTTGAATTCATCTACTTTAAGTTTATATCCCATTTTAACACCTCTTAGTTTACTTTTTTTCTTTCTTGACATAATAAAATATGGTATTGCTACAAATAAACTACACCATACTGCTAATCAAACTAACTTATTACTCATTATTCTTCTAATAGAATATATAACAATCTAGAAGGTATTTTCTAATTCTGAAGTTTTCTATAATTTCTTCATTCAGTATCTATTTCCCCTTCCAAAATTGTTATAATAATAACAATCTGTGACTTTATTATAATCTGAAACAAAAATAAAAACTGTGATAAAAATCACAATTAAAAAATTTTTTTATTATTTTTTAATTCTATGTGCATTAAGAAATTTGATATAAAATCACAAAGAAACGTAATAAAAGACTTGAGTGTTAAGTATTACAGTATTTTATATAAGATGCTATACATAACGTAATTAACTTTTCTTATAGTTATGTAATTGGAGTTAGTATTATGAACGGATATATTATATACAATTGGATATATTAAATAATATATTTTATAGATTACATATTTTACAAAAAAATGGAGTGAATTAAATGCCAGAAAAACAAAAAAATAAAGGAAAATATTTTATAGTATTCATTTGCTTTTTAATTGGAGCAATACCTTATTGTATATCGCAAAATTTGCAACCCCAAATGCAAATCCCCGTATCACATTCAGGGATTATTTCTGATGTAGGATTTACAATGATATATTTTACAGGAACTATTCCTGTATTATTTAATGGACTTACTGCAAAAATATATGATAAATATAAAATAAAGTATATCTATGTTGCAGGTTTAATTTTATCTGCAATTGGATTCGGTTCATTTGGGCTTGCAAAAAATAATATTATGTTTAATATAAGTGCAATTATTACACAATTAGGAGCAGTATTAGTTGTAGGCTTATCATTACCTGTAATTATAGGTAGATGGTTCCCCTATAGTGGAAGAGGTACTGCCTTAGGTATAGCATTATCAGGTGGATCTGTTGGTAATGTATTTTTGCAACCAATTGTAGTTAATTTATTAAGTAGATATGGATGGCAAAAGACTTATATTATATTAGGTATAGTTATTGCCGTTATAGGTGTACCAATAGCGCTATTATTTATAAGAGATCCTAAAAAAGACGAAATAGAAGTAGACCATATTGATAGTGAAAATAATACCCATAAAGTAAACTTCCAAGGTCTATCAAATGAGGAGCTTCTTAAAAATAAATATTTTGTAATATTCTGTATAGCATCATTACTTATATGCTTTGCAGGTGTTGCATTAGCAACTCAATCTATTCCTTATTTAACTATTAAAGGTTTTACAGATACGAAAATAGGCTTAGCAGGTTCAGTATATGGAATTACTTGTTTAATAGGTAACGTTGGAGGAGGAAAACTATTTGATAATTTAGGTACTTTTAAAGCTATGATTATATCGTGTATATTTGTAACAATAGGTTTAGTAATTATGATTTTTATGCCAAATGGAAGTTTTATAGGGTTTGCTATTCCATTTTTTGCTGGATTAGCAATCTTTACATTAACATCTGCACCAGCATTTACTCCTGTAGATGTATTTGGAACTAAAGATAGTACTAAAAAGTTCGCATTAGTCGGTATATTTTATGCTATAGGTAGTGCATTTTCCCCTTTATTATTTACAATTTTATCCAATAATATGAATGTATCAGTAGCAGCAGGTATATTTTTAATAATAGGTTTACTGGGATATTTATTAATTGGATATTCAATAATACAATATAAAAAGTCAATTTATGAATAGAAAATAGGATTCAAATTTGAATCCTATTTTTTACATAATTTAACCTATTTTACAACTATTTTAATCATATGTTTTTATGTGTAGCAGTTTTATTAGTAATTTTACTATTTATAAGTGCCCTTAAAGAAACTTGCAAGTTTATCCATATCAGTTACAATAATCTTCTTTTTTTCAAATATTATTAAATCTTTTTCTTGAAGATGCTTTAATGCTCTAGAAATAGTTTCTCTAGGTGTTCCAAACATATCTGCTAGGTATGTTATACTAATCTTTAAATCAATTAAAGTTCCATTTTCAACATCAATCCCATAGTCTTTAGATAATTTCCATAGCTTTGCAGCAACCCTTTTTTCTACCTTAATTGGTGTAGAATTCTTTAATTGTCTATAAAGTCTTCTTACTTTAATTGTTAGAGATGAAATGATTATTTTTGTTAATTCAAAATCTCTTTTCATTACCTCTTCAAATTTGCCTTTATCAAAAGCCAATATCTCTGCCTTCTCAAAAACCTCACAATTTATAGATGCAGGTAAATCATCTAAAACAACTGCATTTATTATAGAATCTTTACCTAAAATAAATACTATCTTCTTTTGAGCAGATTCATTTAATTTATAGAGAGATACTTTCCCACTATAAATTATATATATCTTATTTACCTTTTCCTTATCTCTAAATATGTGACTTCCTTTTACGTAACATCTAGATTCTGCAAAATCAGATAAGGCTTCTTTTGTATCTTCACTTATAGTATTAAATAACTCCATTTTGTTTAATTGATCTTTTACTAATTGTTTCATTTTCACACCAACCTATAATATATAAACTATATTATATGAATTTAAGCCAAAGAAAACAAATGAAATTTAAAATTATTAAATATTTTTATATAAATTCTATTCTTTTATAGCCTTATTCACCAAAACTACAAACCACACTAATGAAACTGAAAGAATAACATGTCCAAGTCCTGCTATATGACTAAATCCAGTAAAATCATTGCCTAATACTTGTAATACTCCTCTTATTGTTAACGTCACTAATAAATATATTAATGAAATATTATAAAGAATACACCAACCTTTAAAGCCCTTCCCATTTGATATGCTGAAATTCTTTTCTAAAAGTAAAACTAAAATAAAGAACATAAATCCTAAAGTTAATGTATGAGTATGTACTCCTGCTAGAACAGTTTGTCCCTCAAATTCATTAATCTTTGTAAATTCCCTATAAAATACGCCCATAGCTAGTCCTAAAACCAAATATATCGTAGCTATATTAAAATACTTTTTCATAATATCCTCCTATCAATATAAATTATTTCTTAATAAACATTATATTTATATATTATAATTACTTTCTAATACTTTAACAATATTATAATGGATAAATATTTTATAATTTAGCAAATTAATCATATTTATCCACTAATGTTGATGTAACACTTTATATTTATATAATATTTCTATATTCATCCTTGTATGTTGTTATAGTCTCAATTTTATATATATTCTTATAAAATAAGGCTACTTTACTAAAAGAATCTACAATTGCTGTATATATATTTAAGGGATTCCCCTTCTCATCTCTTTCTGTTCTTTCAATTAAATTAATCAAAACTATACTCTTAAATGTCTTTAATGATTCTAATAAAAGTATATTTTTAAAATAGCTTTTTTCTATTAAATTCTTAATATCAGTCTTATGTTGTAATCCATATAGAGTATATATAAAGTTAGGCTCAATTGATTGTAATATGAATTTTATTTCATCTAAATCATCATTATATTTTATTATTGTAATAAATTTTTCTATTTCATGAAATTTAGTTAGATCTTGATTTTTTTTCACTGCCAAATAGACTTCCAAATCCCTAGAAATAAGATATTTACAAAGTTCTACTGAAAATCCATCATTATCTCCAACTACCATTATTCTAGCTTTCATAGTTCCTCCATTTTTTATGGCTTATATAATTATTATAGTATTTTAGATAAAAAAAGTGACTTTATGAATTAAATGCAGTTCTTTAAGGATACTTTGTACTTTATTTAGCATTAAATAATATTATATTAATATAACTTTACCTTTGACAGCTTGTCCGTAATTGCATATAATAAATAAAAATAACCTTCCTATAAGCTTGATAATATGGTTCAGGCGTCTCTACTATACTACCGTAAATAGTATAACTATGAAGTTTTAATCCAGGTGAGGTTGTTTATTATTATATTTAAATATACTCAGAGGTGGATTTATGAATAAAAAAGATTTTATATTACAAATTAAGGCTTCAAGTAAAGCCGAAATATGTGACTTAGTTATTAATAACATAACTATTGTTGACGTATTTCAAAACAGTTCTTTTATAGATAATGTAGCTATAAAAAATGGAGTTATTATAGGCTTTGGCAATTATAGAGGACAAGTTGAGATTGATGGTACTGGTAAATTTATTTGTCCTGGTCTTATAGATGCCCATGCTCATATCGAATCATCACTAGTAACTCCTAGGGAATACTATAAAGCTGCATTATTACACGGAATCACATCTATAGTAATTGACCCACACGAAATTGCTAATGTACTAGGAGTTAAAGGCATTAGACTTATCATGAATCTTGCTAAAGATACACCATTTGATTATTACTTTATGCTTCCTTCCTGCGTTCCAGCTACTTCTTTTGAAACTTCTGGCGCCATATTAGGAAGTGAGGATTTGCATCCATTATATAAGGAGACTAATGTATTAGGATTAGCTGAAATTATGAACTTTCCTGCTGTTGAAAACTGTTCTGAAGATATGATTAATAAACTTTGGGACGCAAAAACTAATGGTTTTATTATCGATGGTCATTGTGCTGGATTCACAAATGATATGTTAAATGTATATGCTACAGCAAATGTTTCTACTGATCATGAATCAAATTTAGCTGAACAAGTTATTGAAAAGCTAAGAAGAGGTATGTACGTTCATCTTAGAGAAGGATCTGTAGCTAAAAACTTGAATGATTTAATAAAAGTAGCTTCAATTTCTAATAGTAGAAGAATTTGTTTTTGCACAGATGATAAACATATAGACGACTTAATAGAAAACGGAAGTATGGATAGTTCTATAAGAACTGCTATTTCTTATGGTCTAGCACCTGAAACAGCTATTCAAATGTGTACATTAAACCCTTCAGAATGTTATAACTTAAAAAACAAAGGCGCTATTGCACCGGGCTATACTGCTGACTTTGTAATACTAGATGAATTGTCTGATTTTAAGATAAACTCTGTATATAAAAATGGTAAATTAGTAGTTAAAGATAATAAATTAGTATATAACTCAGAAAAAACAGAATTTGAATTCCCTAAATTAAACAATATTAATATAAATAACTTAACTTCTAAAGATTTAGAAATAAATATAGAAAGAAAAACAAAACTTAATGTAATAAAAATTAATCCAAATAAACTCGAAAGTAACCATAAAAAAGTTGATATAAATACTTTAAAAAATTCAAAAGTCTTTGAATCAGATGTTGATTTAGATTTGTTAAAAATAGCTGTAATTGAAAGACATAACAATACAGGTAATATTGGACTCGGAGTAATAGAAGGACTTAATCTAAAGTCTGGGGCTATTGCTACAACTATTGCTCACGATTCTCATAATTTAATAGTTTGTGGAACTTCTGATGAAGATATATTATTTGCAATAGAAGAGCTTAAAAAAATAAATGGTGGTATCATAGTTGTTAAAAACGGCAAAGTATTAGCATCTATTCAACTAGAGATTGCAGGTCTAATAACTTCTAGAGAGTCTAGGGAAGTTATTTCTGATTTAGAAAAACTTCACTTATCTCTAAGAGAAATTGCTCCAGATATTAATTTTAATCCATTTTTAACTTTATCATTCTTATCACTACCAGTTATTCCTGATCTAAAAATAACTGATAAAGGATTGTTTGATGTAACTAATTTTAAATTTATAGATACAGCAGATTAGTGTGCTGACATACTATACACAATGCACAATGCACAGTGCATAATGCATAATTAAGGAAAAAACTCCTTTCGGAGTTTCTAAAATGATTATTTATATTCGGGGCTGTTTCGTTGCAGCTCCATTATTTTTCTTTGATTAATTTCTTTTGTTGTTCATATACAAGATATAAAGGAAGGTAGCTTCTTTGAAGTTACGTATATCAAATCCAGTTTCTTTTTTAATCTTTTCAATTCTATACATTAATGTATTTCTATGAACATATAAGTTTTTAGAAGCTTTAGTTAATGATAAATCACATCTTAATATTTCCTCTAGTGTTTGTATTAGTTCATAGTTAAATCCTTTAAATATGTCCTTATACTTTTCCTTAAGTTCTTGTGAATATTCACTTGATAAATTAAATATTGCCTTTTCTAAGTACATATCTTTAAGACAATATATTTCAGGTTTAATTTCAAATAGTTTACCTATCTCCAAGGCTTGTACAGCTCCATTATAACCATTTTTAAACCCATCAAATGTATAGTCTAAATCGCTTATGCTTATTTTTGCCTTTACCCCTAAAGTTTGTAGTATTGTTTCTTTCAATGAAAATGCATGATCTTTTTCATCCTCCAAGTTCCCTATAACAATTATTCTGTCATATATCTCTCCAACATAAATATCTGTATTTATATATGTATCTCTAACTATCTCTAACGCTTCCTCTTCCTTATTAGTTTCTATTAATAGCATTTTATCTGATTTAGTTAATAATGATTCACTTAAGACATCCCATTGTTTTTTTCCTTCTAATAACTCAAGGATTATATTTTCATTAATAATACATTTATTTAATACATATTCCACCATAGGTATTATTTTAATATCATCTTTTTCTAATATAATTTTATGTTCTCTATTATTTACAGATATTTTTCTCATAACTTTAGATTCTGTTGTAGGTAAATTATCATATATCTCATTGTTATTGGAATCTAACAATCTAATTTTTATATTAGTTTTTTTACATACTTCATCTAATAATTCTACTATTGCTCCCATAAAATTCTCCACCTCACCGATAAATCCTTTTCATATATATATTATATATTAAAATTCAGATAATTAAATATTTTTCGAAATAATACTTTGAAAATTATCTTTATTTACATATAATAACTATTTATCATGTTATTTAAATTATTAAAAATAATAAAGAAAAATTATAGGAGTATCTCTATTAAAGATACTCCTATAATTTTTCTTTATTATTTATTTTTCTTTTTTAATATATAATTTTCTATTTCTTCTGCAACTATCTTAGCATGTGCTGCTGCTCTTACTACTGTTTTGGCACCAGTAACCACATCTCCAGATGCAAAGACACCTTCTTTTGTTGTATGTCCATTCTCATCTGTCAATAAAAGTCCCCACTTGTTCGTTTCAAGGCCTGTAGTATTAGAAACAATGTTATTTTTAGGAGATTGACTTACAGCAATTATTATTGAATCACACTCAAATAATCCTTCTTTTCCTTCTATTGCTACAGTATTTATTCTACCATCTTCACCTATAACATTTTCTGTCTCTACATATTTTACTCCATCTTCAGTCAATTCTAAAGGAGACTTAAATAATTCAAATTTTATACCATCTGAAATGGCTCCTTCTAATTCAACTTTTGTTGCAGGAACATTTTCCATGCCTTTTCTATATAAAATATATACTTCATTAGCTCCATTTCTCTTAGCTGTTCTTGCTGCATCCATTGCAACATCTCCAGCACCAATTACACAGACTTTATTTCCTAAATTATATACTTGAGGAGATTTTAAATAATCAATTGCATAGTGTACATGTCCTAAGCTCTCGCCTTTTATATTTAAAGTCTTAGGATTCCATACTCCTGTTCCTATAAAGATTGCATCATATCCATCATAAAATAATTTATCTAATGTAATTACTGGTCCAATTAACGTATTAGGTCTTATTTTTACACCTAGTTCTATTAATCTTTCTTCATAATTATCTATTATACTTTTTGGTAATCTAAATTCCGGAATACCATATCTTAATACTCCACCTATTTTATCATGGGAGTCAAACAAAGTAACCTTATAGCCCTTTTGTGCTAATATAAATGCAATTGTTATACCAGCTGGTCCTCCTCCTACTATGGCAACTCTTTCATCTAATTCTGCTTCTTTTTCTAATTTAACATTTTCTAAATAATATTTTGATACATGTCTTTCTATATCACAAAACCTTACTGGTTCATCCTTAATTCCTCTAATACAGTTGCCCTTACATTGATCTTCGTGTGGGCAAACTATGGAACAAACTAAAGAAAGTGGATTATTATTAAATAATATCTCCCCTGCTTTAGCTATTTGTCCATCCTTAAATAAATCTATTATTTCTGGAATAGGAGTATCTATTGGACAATGTGCCTTACATCTTGGATTTTTGCAAAGATAACATCTATTTGATTCTAAAACTAAGTCTTTCATTAAAATTCCCCTTTTTCCTTCGTGTAACTTTAGTATTTATATTATATCATCTATATTTATATTGAACAAAGATAAACTTCTTTCTAAAATTCCATTTAAATACGCTAAAACTATACCATAATTAGTTATGGGAACATTTTTTCCCTTACATTCATTAACTCTATTAATTACTGTCTTTCTATTAATCATACATGCTCCACAATGAATAATTAAATCATATTTATCTATGTCCTCTGGGAAATCATGAAAAATACTATAATCATAGCTTAGCTCTGCCCCTACAGCCTTATTTATTAGCTTAGGTATCTTCACTCTTCCAATATCTTCATGAGATACATTATGAGTACAACTTTCAGCTATTAATATTTTGGAATCCTTATTTAGTTCTTTAATTTTAAAGGCTCCCTTTATAAATTCTTCGAAATCTCCCTTTTGCCTTGCAAATAGCATTGAAAAACTAGTTAGCTTAATATCATTAGGAACTATCTTATCAACTTCTTTAAACGCTTGTGAATCAGTTATTACTAAGTCTACATCTTTTATATCCTTTAAAGCAGATTCAAGTTCAGTATCTCTAACTACATAACTTTTTATTCCATGATCTAAACAATCCCTTATACATTGAACTTGTGGTAATATTATTCTGCCTTTCGGAGCTTCTGAATCTATTGGCACTACCATTACCACTTTACTATCATATGGCAATAAGTCTCCAAGTATAGGAAGTTCATCCTCTTCTTCTTTTAAAATATTTATAAGTTTTTGTTTTAATTCTTCGATTCCTTCTCCTGTTAGTGCAGATAAAAATAAATAATCTTTATTCTTCTCTTTTAGTAAATTAATATTCTCTTCTTTCAGTTTATCTATTTGATTAACAACAATAATATAAGGTATATTATATTTTTTAAAACTTCTTTTTACTTTATTAAACTCTTCTAAATCTATATCTAAAGCATCAAAAATATATATTGCTATATCTGTTCTTTTTAAAATATCTAATGTTCTCTTAGCTCTTATTTCTCCAAGAGCGCTCTCATCCTTAAAACCTGCAGTATCTATAAATAAAACCGGTCCTACTGGAATTAATTCCATGGCCTTCTGAACTGGATCAGTAGTAGTTCCTTCCTTTTCCGAAACTAATGAAACTTCTTGACCTAAAATCTTATTTATTAATGATGACTTACCTGCATTTGTCTTACCATAAATAGCAATATGCTTTCTATTTGCATTTGGGGTTGAATTCATAATATGCACCTCCTATAAATATAGATCTCTCTCCCCTGCTCTTAATTTAGCCAAATTCTTTTCTAATAAATCCTTAATATCCTGTCTCTTAATTTTTCCCTTTTCAGTATTAATAACTGTCTCTGCTTTTTCTAATATTTCCTTATCGCCATAATCTATTGCAAATTCCAAAAGAGTAGTTATTGCATTTGGCTCACAAACATTTTGAATTTCTCCACTTTTTGCAAGCTTCATAAATCTTTCACCAGTTCTTCCTCTTCTATAACAAGCTGTACAGTAACTAGGAATATATCCATCATCTAATACTGATTTTATTACTTCTAATGGGGTTCTATCATCAGATGTTTTAAATTGAAGGGCTTCTCTTCCTTCTTCTCTTTCCTTATATCCACCAACACCTGTACTTGAACCAGCACTAATTTGAGATACACCATATTTCAATAATTCCCTTCTCATTCCTGCTGTTTCTCTAGTAGACATTATTATTCCTGTAAATGGAACTGCTATTCTAATAATAGCAACTAACTTTTTAAACATTTCATCATCTACTAAATTAGGGAACTCTTTAAGTGTTACTCCTGAAGCTGGTTTTAATCTTGGCATTGATATTGTATGGAAGCCTACTCCATACTTATCTTCTAAATGTTTATTGTGCATCATAAGTCCTAAAACTTCAAATTTAGGGTCAGCTAGTCCAAATAAAACTCCACCTCCAACATCATCTATGCCTGCTTCCATAGCTCTATCAAAAGCAGTTAAATGATAATTATAGTCTCCTTTTAAAGACTTAGGATGCATTTTATCATAAGCTTCATTATTGTATGTTTCTTGGAATAATATATATGTTCCTATTTTAGCATCTTTAAGTTTTCTGTAATTTTCTACAGTGGTGGCAGCAATATTAACGTTAACTCTTCTAATTTCTCCATTATCACTTTGAGTTGAATAAATAGTTTTTAAGCACTCTAGTACATAGTCTATCGGTGCATTTACAGGATCTTCCCCAAGTTCTAATGCAAGTCTTTTATGTCCCATTTTTTCTAATATCTTAACTTCTTCACTTACTTCTTCCAAAGTTAATTTTCTTCTTGAAAAATCATTAGTTCTCTTATATCCACAGTAAACACAATTATTTACGCAGTAATCACTAACATATAATGGTGCAAAAATAACTATTCTCTTACCATAAATAGACTCCTTAATTTCTCCTGCTAATTTAAAAATTTCATTTAAATCATCTTTATCTTCCACTTGTAATAAAACTGCAATATCTCTATATGATAATCCATCTCTTTTCTTAGCCTTTTCTAATACTGCCTTAATATCCTCTCTAGATGCTCCTTTAGCTTCCTCTAAAACTCTCTCAATGTACTCATGATTAATAAACATATAAACACCCCTAAATTATATTTTTATATTAGTTTTATATTTTCAAGTTGAATATCACCCTTAGTTACTTTATAGTACCCATTATCTTTAGCCCAGCCTATGTTGTCACCTCTTGTAACTTCAACTCTAAAACCAGCCTTGTTTATTCTTCCTTCTATACACTTTCTGCATTCTGCAGCTTCATCACCAGTACATATCTTTCCATCATATAATGAATATTTTTCTCTTACACTAGTTGGAGAAAGGTTTGGCATAACTACATTTCCCCCTGCTTTAATCCCTTTTTCTCTACCTATAGGATCTATACTTCCAAGGGCAGTAGTAGAAGGTAATAAAACATCTGGAAGCAATAGTCTAACTATAGCTAATATTGTTGTTGTCATCTCTAACGTTCCAGCCTTCTCATCCCTTAAAGGAGTATCTTTATGTGGTATAAATGGACCTATTCCACACATATGAGGTTCAAACTCTTTTACAAACAACAAATCATTAACTAAATCATTTGTAGTTTGATTAGGAAGGCCTATCATAAACCCTGCTCCTACTTGATATCCAATTTCTTTTAAATCTTTTAAACACTGCATTCTTTCTTCAAAGCTTGCTCCTGGATGAAGAGATTCATAAAGCTCTTTTGTAGCAGTTTCATGTCTTAAAAGATATCTATCTGCTCCTGCCTCAAACATCTTTTTATATGATTCATAACTTCTTTCTCCTAATGATAGAGTAATTGCATTATTAGGATATTTACTTTTTATGGCTTGTATTATTTCTATCATTTTTTCATCAGTGAAGTAAGCATCTTCTCCACCTTGAAGTACATAAGTCTTGTAACCTAATCTATCTCCAATTTCTACGCATTCTAAAATTTCATCTAGTGTTAATCTATATCTATCAGCATTTTTATTTTCTTTTCTTATTCCACAATAAACACAGCTTCTTTTACATATATTCGTGAACTCTATAAGACCTCTCATATAAACTGTATTCCCATAGGTTCTCATTCTGGTTTCATGTGCCTTATCTATTAAATACACCTTATCTTCTTCTGTTAAGTTATCTAATAAATATACAAGTTCCTCCCTACTAGCATTATTATTTTCATACAATTTATCAATGATATTCTTAATATTCATATATACCTCCAAATTAGAAATGTAGAATGTAAAATTATTGATGTGCTATAAAACTAAAAATATATTTTATAAACTCCTAAAGGATATTTTTCTTTAATTTTACATTTTTCTCTTTTCATTTTACATTATTTATATTCCAACTTCTTTTTTACCTATAGCAGTTTTTACTGTTACTCCTTCTATATTTCCAAGCTTTCCTGTTAAACTATTAATTTCATTTAAGCTTCCAACTACAACTATTGATATAATTGATGTTTCATTTTCTAAAGGTATTCCCATTCTTCCCTTAATCTTACCTCTAAAGCTTGCTACTACTTCATTAAATCTACTATTACATTTATTAGGTTCTTCAAGTATCGCACTAACAACAGCAACTTTCATATATTCCTCCTAAAATATTAATTATGGACATAAATAATTATATTTTAAAATAATAAAACCTGCTTTCCTAAAAGAAAACAGGCTTATATTAATAATAAAAGTTATTTACAAAAAAGCAAACTCAAATAAGCTATGGATATTCATATTCATAACCTTTATTATTAATACATTTTGTCTATTTTCTTTCAAATCAGATTTCTCTTTTTTGTTAGATAAATAACTATTTTATTTATTATAATAAATAAACAAATAATAAATGCAACACCGTCATAAATTAAATGAATATTTATTACCCTTTATTCTCATCATAAGTTTATTATTTTCTTATGTCAATAGTGATTTTTTTATCAATAAAAAAATAAATATACGAACACTGAAGAATATAAAGTGTTCGTATATTTCTCCTATATATTTTTATAGCATAATATTTTTTCTCTTTCTAGTTCAGCTAAATTATAATTATCAAGTTCATCTATACTAACCCACTTGCCTTCTGCAATATCAGTACCATATACTACTTTTTCTTTTAATTCTCCAACATAAATTGCAGCAAAGTCATCTGCTTCTTCACTAACTTTAGCTTCTCCTATTTTTTTCAAGTTAAAAATTATAGATTTTAAGTCATCTTTTACTGCTCTTGCAATACATTTTTCTTCTGTTTCTTTGCCTCTAATCTTTTTTCCTACTAAATACCATAATTGTGGTTGATTTCTTTTTGTTTTTCTCCTAACAATATAAATATTATTAAAATCATCTTTTATTATTACAGAGCATTCTGCAATTTTGTTCATTATACTTCCCTCCTAGTGTTACCTTAATCTTTTATTTATCATCATCTGATTGTTTTCTCTACATTCATATATTCTACATAAAGCTAAAATTACCTCTAAACTATATAAAATCATATCAATTTAACAAAAAATATTTTATAATTGCAAAAAATTCTCTAGAATACATGACGGGTACTAGAATTGGTAATGTTTTATTAGTAAAGAATTTCCTATTACCATATCCCAGGCTATTAGCAATCAGATTAGCTCTTAATGCATGAAAATCAGAAGTAATTATAGTTACATCTAAATCTTTAATTTTTCTATTGGATTCCTTTTCTATAATATCTTTTGAATATCTTAAATTCTCTACTGTATTTCTAGATTGATCTTCCATTATTATTTCTTCTTTCAACCCTTTTTCAAGAAGATATCTCTTCATAGCTTCAGCCTCTGATATATTCTCACCATTTCCTTGTCCTCCTGAAACTATTATTTTAACTTTATTATTTTGAATATCAACGTACTCAAGAACCTGATCAAGTCTTTGTACTAATGTTAAACTAGGAGTTTCTCCTTTTACTCCTGCCCCCAAAACAATTATATAATTTGAATATATACTATTACTCTTAGGAAATATAACAATGGCACTTTCAACTATAAAAAATATTATTAGTCCAATTGAAACTAAAAACTTTAATACATTTAATACTTTGTTATTACTGATTTTCGATTTTATAAAATGGTATATAATTAGAATTACACCAGCTACTAAGAAGGCTTCACTAAATGTTATCTTTCCAAATATTAAACTAATTGCTATTACATATGAAATCATTACCAATCCAATTAATAAATCAATATTTTTTTTCAAATTTTCACCCCCACACCCTTATAATAATCAATATACCATATATTTATTTTTATATTATCTCTTTCATATTTTTGTAATATATTTTTAACAATTATTGTTTAATCATAGAACATTACTTGATTATCCCTATATTAAATAACAAAAAAAGAGCTGACCTAACAGCTCTTTTTTTAGATTGGATTTCCTTCGAAATCTGTATATTCAGGTTTATTTTTATCATTACCTATATTGTTTTGATTTTCATGTAACCTTTGCCTTCTTGTACCTTTTTGTCTTGGTGTTTCAGTCTTAGTGTTCTTAGGCATATTAACACATCCTTTCAAATGTATTTTATACCCTAAATTATTTTTAATACATTATTTATAATTCAAACTCTTCAATTTCTATAGCATAAGTACCACAATGTTTGCATACTATAACTGTTACTAAATAGCTTTTATCAACTACGCCTTCTCTATTCAATCTAGTAAAAGATTTTCCTTCGTATTCCTCATCTATACTACTAGTTATAAAAACACTATTTTTCCCATAAGCATAGAAATAAAATTCTAAGAAATCAAACACTTTCTTCTTTTCTTCTTTTCCAGCCTTACAGTTGCTACAACAACTTTCATAGTAGGCCTTTTGAAAATCAACCTCACTACTATTTGAAAGTAATTCTAGTATCTTTTCAGTATCTATTCCTTCAAGCTCCTCATTTTCATCATTAGCAAAGTACTCTAAATTATCTTCACTTAAAATATATTCTTTTCCATCAAATTCAAACTTGTATTCCATATTATCTTCCTTTCAAGGATTTAATCAATCTTATTATAACATATAAATTATAACCTAATTAGTATTTCGTTTATATCTTCACTTATCTTAATTCTTTCCTCATATATCCACTTAAAATCAAATTCTAAATTAAATAGCTTACAGAAAGAATAATACATATTTATTCTTTGGTAGTAAATTTCAAGCTCATCTAAATTACCTTTAAAACATTGTGGTCTGCTTATCACTTTATTCTTTAATACGAATAATTCTTCCACATAGCCTAAGAAAGTATCCATAAGCTCATCTTTAGAAATATCAAAAGGTATTTTCAATAATTCCCATTGAGTTTCTTCTTTTAATTTATATTTTTTTATTCTATCTAAAATTATTAAGTATTCATTTATATCCATTTTTCTATAATAATCTAAAACATCTTCTCTAGTTGACCATAAAGCTAATTTTTCATTTAAAGGTAATGCTTTTACATTTAGAATTGCTTCTGATGGTCCTAGAACTGCTTTTCTTATTATCATATCTCTTTCATCTAGTTTCTCTTTAATAAACTTTTGATTATCTCTAACTGTTGCTACATAGCCTATTTCATAAATTCCTTTTCTTCCTGCCCTACCTGCTACTTGCTTTACTTCCTGTGATGTTAAGCTTCTTATTTCTTCTCCATCAAATTTTTGAATATCCAAGAAAATTATTCTCTTTATAGGCAAATTTACTCCCATACCTATAGCATCAGTAGTTACAAGAATTTTATTTTCTTTATTTATAAACATATCATATTGTTTTCTTCTTACTTCAGGAGGTAGATCTCCATATATTATACTAGTTTTTATCCCCTTCTCCGAATATTGCTGAGCTATCTGTAAAACTTTTTTCTTAGAAAATACAACTATTGCATCTCCCTCTTGTGCATCATCATAAGAAAAGTTACTATTTTGAACTTCTAAAGGAATATTTCTCTTATACTCTTTAAATTCATAATCATCATTGCAGTCGTTTAATATCTTTTCTACTACATCCTTAGCATTTAATGCACCACAAATATGAATTTCCTTACATCTTAACCCAAGTAAAGCTCTTGTCCACGCCGCTCCTCTTTGAGAATCATTTATCATTTGAATTTCATCTATAATAGCTATATCATATTCTTTTTTCAAATCCACCTTTTCTATAGTGCAAGAAGTGTGTGTAGCACCTTCTTTTATAATTTCTTCTTCTCCAGTCAAAAGGTTACATATTACTTTATTATTATTTAACTTTTCATAATTTTCTAATGCTAATATCCTCAATGGAGATAAGTAAACTCCATTCTTGGCTTCTTTTAACCTTTCCATAGCTGTATATGTTTTACCTGTATTAGTATCCCCTAAATGAATATATACTTTTCTTTTTATATTTCTTGCTAACTTATATTCATCTTTAGGATTTTCAGGAAAGTTCTCTTCAAACTCTTTAGAAATTAATTTAGGTATATGTTGTTTAGTTAATACTGTCATAAACCCTGAATTAATAAAGCTATTATAATTTCCTCTTATAACTTGATAAAAATCAAAATCTGTATTGTTTTTCTTATTATAATTATCTAATAATCTTTTAGAAATATACTCTAATAATTCTTCATATCTATCTCTAAGATCTTTATAATCTTTAAAGCCCTCATTCTCCATATCAATAAGTTGTCGTATCTTCTTTCTAAGAGAAGACTCTTGCTCTATTAAGGCACCGACCTTTGAATTATAAGCAATTTCTTCTATATGATTAATTTGGGATTTTAATTTCTTAAATTCCCTTTGCATTGCATTTTTCTTCAAAATATCACCTCTCAACTATAATGCTAAAACTCGCTCCCAATAAATTATATCATTTTTTAATTCTTCATTTCTATTTTTCGTTAAAAACTTAATTATTATTATAAATAGTTAATATTTAGTTTACTTTGCATATATATTATCTATAATTTTTTATTTTTTTATTTTTTCTTAAGGATATATTAAGATTTATGTTGTATAATCATTTTGTATTTATCTTTTAACTATTTTACTGGGGGATGATTTTAAATATGAGTAAGAAAAATATTTATTTAGTATTTTCCAATACTGGAACAATATTATCAAAATGTATTAATTATTATACAAGAGATAAATATGTGCATGTTTCCTTAAGCTTCGATGATTCTTTCGAAAGAATGTATTCATTTGGAAGAATATTTCCTAGCAATCCATTTATAGGTGGTCTTGTTGAGGAAAATTTAAAGGATGGTGTATATAAGAAATTTCAAAATAGCCAATGTATTATTTATAGAATTGAAATAAGTAATAGACAGTATTCATTATTAAAAAAGGAACTTGAGCTATTTTTACAAGATCAAAAAAAATATAAGTATAGTCTTCTCGGCTTGATAGGTGTAGTTATTAATAAACCAATTAAAAGGAATAATAGATATTTTTGTTCAGAATTTGTATCTCACCTATTAATTAAGAGTAACATATATGATTCAGATAAAATCCCTAGTCTAATTAAACCTAGCGACTTATTAAACATTAATGATAAGGAATTTGTATATGAAGGCTTAACTTATAATTATAAGGTTGGCTAAAAAGGATCTGTGTCAAACAGATCCTTTTTAACGCTTCTATATATTTATATCATTTCTTTTATTTTTACTTAGTACTGACTTTAAGCTATTATATGCTTTATATAATCTTGGAAATTTTTTTTCTTCTTCTAACATAAATTTATATTCAGCCATTTTTATAATAGGTTCTATAACACTCATAGTATCATCGTAACCAGCTTTAATTCTATTTCTCTTTGCTTCTTCATCTAAATTTAAAGTTCCATTAATTACACTCTCATTTAAGTTTCTAGGATAAAGTTCTATAATGTAGGCATTAGGATATAATGATCTATCTACTCTCGCTTCTTTTGATAGAAGTACGGCTATGATTATGTCACAGCCTTCCCCATAAACAGGCTGAATTGGGGTATTATCCGCAATTCCACCATCTATATATTTCCCTCCTAGAACAACAGTTGCTTCATATATCAATGGTAAAGATGCAGATGCAATTACTATTTCTTTTCCTAACTCTTCAGAATAATCATTTATCTTGAAATATTTCACATTGAAATCTGGCAACTCTGTGCAAGCAGCATAGCATATTTTATTATTTTTCTTAACACTCTCTATATCTAAGTACTTATTTATTATTTCCTTAGCACCATCCTTAGACACTGCTCCTTCATATATTTGCTGATTCAAATATTTTTTAGCAAAATTTATATTTTTGGCTCCGATAAATATTCCTATTCCTTTTCTTAACAAATCAAATTTACTTATAGGAACAATTTTATCCATAGTTACTTCGTTCCATAATGCCTCTGCTGCTTCTAGATTATCTTGTGCAAATAAAATCGCATTAAAAGCTCCTATTGATGTTCCAGAAAATACATCTATATATTTATCTATCTTTAGTTCCTTTAAAGCCTTCCAAACCCCAAGTTCATAAGCTCCTTTTCCTCCACCTCCAGATAAAACTAATCCTATCTTCATATAAATCCCCTCTTTTTATGCTCTTAGTAATCATCATCTATTATATTATAATTATACATCTTTTGTTCTATTTTCTGTATTAATTTTCTATTAAATATTATGTTATTTACCATTATTGGATAAATTTTATATTTTATTTTTTCATAAAAGTAAGTAAGCCTATATAGTAGATAAATCCACTACATAGGCTTACTTATCAAATATTATCTTTATATTCTAAATTACTTTAAAGAACCCTTAGCTAATTCTACTAAATCAGCAAATGCTTTTGCATCATTTATAGCAATTTCAGATAACATTTTTCTATTCATATCAATTCCAGCTAATTTAATTCCATTCATGAATTTTGAATATGAAAGTCCGTTCATTCTTGTAGCTGCATTGATTCTAGCTATCCAAAGTCTTCTGAAGTCTCTCTTCTTTAATCTTCTTCCAACATATGCATTTCTTAAAGCTCTTATTACTGATTCATTAGCAGTTTTAAATAATCTGCTCTTTCCACCGTAATATCCTTTAGCAAGCTTTAATACTTTTTTATGATTTTTACGAGCGTTTGTCGCTCTTTTAACTCTAGCCATGTTTAATCCTCCTAAAAACCTCTATATTATAGGTATGGTAATAATTTCTTCATTGCTTTTTCTTGAGTAGTTGAAACATAAGCCGCTTTTCTTAAGTTTCTCTTTCTCTTTGAACTCTTCTTAGTTAATATATGACTCTTAAAAGCCTTAGCTCTTTTTAATTTTCCAGTTCCAGTCTTTCTGAATCTTTTTGCTGCACCTCTATGGGTTTTCATTTTTGGCATTATACTAATCTCCTCTCAAGTTATGCTTTTTTTGGCCCTAAAACCATTGTCATGTTTCTGCCTTCATGTTTTGCAGGTTTTTCAACAACACAAACATCTTCTAACTTCGAAACAAAATTTTCTAAAATTCTTTGTCCTATATGTCCTAATTGTGCTTCTCTTCCTTTAAATCTAACAGTGATCTTAACTTTATCACCATCTAATAAAAACTTTCTAGCATTCTTTGCTTTGATTGCAATATCATTTTCTTCAATAGTTAAACTACATCTTATTTCCTTAAGTGTAGTAACCTTTTGCTTTTTCTTAGCTTCTTTTTCTTTTTTAGATTGCTCATAGATATACTTTCCTAAATCCATTATTCTACATACTGGTGGATTAGCATTTGGAGAAATCATTACTAAATCTAATTCCTTCTCATCTGCCATTCTTTGAGCATCCTTTGTAGGAACAACTCCTAATTGATTACCTTCTGCGTCAAGTAATCTAACTTCCTTAACTCTTATAGCTTCATTACAAGTAAAATCCTTACTTATACCAAGTCACCTCCAAAATATTCTATAAAAAACACAACAAAAAATAGAGGACATATTATGCCGTCCTCTAGTACGTATAAAAATCTAGTTTAAATAACTAGTAATTATTACAAAACTACTTACCCTACTAAGCGTTGCCGTAAGGTGAGAAACGGCTGTTTCTACTTCACACATTAATTATTTTAACATGTCTTTTTATTGTTGTCAATTATTTTACGTTTTTATTTTATCCACTTAATTTATATTTTATACTAAATTAGTATGTAAAATAATTATTATTTACTCAATTTGACCATCAAAATCTAATATACCACCTCTTAAATTGTATAAATTACTAAATCCCTCTGATTCAAGAAATGAGCAAGCTATACTACTTCTTACGCCTATTTTACAATATACTAAAATAGGTTTATCTTTAAAGTTTTCTAACTCTTCTACTTCCCATTCTATTTCTTCTACAGGTATATTTATTGAATTAACAATTCTTGATTCTTTAAATTCATAAGGTCTTCTAACATCTAAAATTAATAATTCTTCATTACTCTTTATTAACTTTTCAGCTTGACTACTATTTATTGATTTAATACTCATTTTATTTCTCCTATTGTTTTTTTCTAATATTATATAACTTTAATATAACATACTCAATAATATTGTTAATACTAAAAATTTAATTATTAATTTTTAAAAGGAGTTGCTTTAAAACAACTCCTACATAATTTTAATTAAAATCTTCTATTCTAATTAGGTTATTTACTTTATATACTGAATCTAATTCACATACACTATTTATAGCATTACGTATATTTCCTTCTTTACAATCATGTGTTACTAATACTAACGTAACCCTATTTTCATTTGAAGAGTCCACTCCCTTTTGTATAACAGAACGTAAACTTACATTTTCAACTCCAAAAACAGAAGTAATTTCTCCTAGGACACCTGTTCTATCTTCTACAGATAATCTAATATAGTATTTACTATTAACTTCGTTCATATTTTGAATTTCTTTTTTCCACAAATTATTCTTAACTACTGGATTTAAGTTATCTATATCAACATTACTTCTTAATATTGATACTATATCAGAAACTACTGCACTACCAGTAGGTAAATCTCCTGCACCTTTTCCGTAGAACATTAAATCTCCTACAGCATTTCCACGAATTAATACTGCATTAAAAGAATCATTAACATTAGCTAATGGATGATTTTGTGGTATCATCGTTGGATGAACTCTAAGTTCTAATAATCCATCATTGTCTTTTACGATAGCCAATAGTTTTATAACCTTTTTAAATTCTTTAGCATATTTTATATCAATATCTTCAATCGCACTAATACCTTCTCTAAATACATCATCTATTTTTATTTTTGTCCCAAATGCTAAAGACGATAATATTGCAAGTTTATATTGAGAATCATATCCTTCAATATCTGAAGTAGGATCTGCTTCAGCATAACCTTTTTCTTGTGCCTCTTTTAAAGCTTCATTAAAACTTAAGTTATCATAATCCATTTTACTTAAAATATAATTTGTAGTTCCATTTACTATACCATACAATCTTTCTACTTTATTAGCTGTTAGGCTTTCATTTATTCCATTAATTATAGGAATTCCACCAGCTACACTAGCTTCGTAATTAAACATAACGCCTTCTTTATCAGCCTTTTCAAATAACTCGTCACCACCAGTTGCTAGAAGCATTTTATTTGCAGTTACTATATGCTTTTTTCTCGCCATGGCTGCCAACATATATTCTCTAGCTGGCTCAATGCCACCCATAACTTCAATTACTATTTTAATTGACTCATCTTCTATAATATCATTAAAATCAGTAGTTAAAATGCCTCTTGGTACATCTATTCCTCTTGCTTTACCAAGATCCCTAACTAATATTTTGGCCACCTCTACTTCATAGCCTGATCTCTTCATAATCTCTTCTTTGTTCGAATTTAGTATAATCCAAACTCCACGTCCAACATTGCCAAGCCCCAACAAAGCAATTTTGATTTTCTTCATTTTTCTTCCCCCTTAATTTTTTTATTAATATTATTTATTTACCTATTGCTAATATATTTATTATACTCACTTGCTTTATAATTTACCATTATTTATTATAATTTAGCAAATACAATAAGGAAGGAATTTATAAATATTATTCAAAGGGTAATATTTTTATAAATTCCCAAATAATAAAAAAGTAAGAAATATATTATCTTTTTTGTAGATACTATATTTCTTACTTAATCTATTACTTATTCACTATTAACTTTTACTTATTTTCTATCTTTTACTAGCATCAAAAGGTTCACCCGCAGCCTTAGGTGCTTGTGATGATTTTGAGAATAATACTAAAGCTATTAACGTTACTATGTATGGGAATGTTTTTAGTACTACTCCTGGTATTTGAGATAGTGATGGTATTGCTTGAGATACATTTGCTATAGTTGAAGCAAAACCAAAGAAGAAGGTAGCTCCTAATATTCCAAGCGGTTTCCATTGTCCAAATATTAATGCTGCTAAAGCAAGGAATCCAAGTCCTGCAACTGTTCCGTTAAATTCTCCTGAGAAAGTTAATAACATAATAGCTCCACCTAGTGCTGACATACCACCAGATATCATAACTCCTATATATCTCATTTTAAATACACTTACACCAGCTGCAGCTGCTGCTTGAGGATGTTCTCCACAGGCTCTTAGTCTTAATCCAAAGCTAGTTCTATACAGTAAAAATATACTAACTATTAATATTGCTAATACTAACCAAGTAGTAGCATATGTCTTAGTGAAGAAAAGCGGTCCAATTACAGGTATTTCTGAAAGCACTGGAATATCCTTTGGAATAAATCCATTAGCCACTCTTATATTACCACTACCTGTAATATTTCTAGCTAAATAAATTGTTAATGCTCCAGCCATCATATTAATAGCTGTACCACTTATAACTTGATCAGCATTTAAATTTATACTTGCAAAGGCATGAAGTAATGAAAATAATACCCCAATTAATACTGCCACTAATAAACCAATCCATAGTGCTCCTGCTACTCCATTTGCTTGTAACTTAGAAACTGTTAATGCTCCCGCAAAAGAACCAATTATCATAAGTCCATCTAGACCTATATTTACAACTCCACTTCTCTCACAATAAAGTGCTCCTAGAGCTGTTATTAATAAAGGAACTGTGTAAGAAATTGCATATGGAAAAACTTGTTCAATTATGCTCCACATTATTTTTCCACCACCCTTTCAGTAATATCTTTTTTATCAGATTTATCCTTTTTAGATTTTTTGAATTTCTTAATAACCTTATCCATTATCATACTAGTTGCTGCAAAGTATATTATTGTAGCCATAATAGTATCTGCAAGTTCTGGTGGTACTTTTACAGCTGCATTCATAAATCCTTTTCCAACATATAAAATTCCAAAGAATAATGATGAGAAAACAACTCCAATTGGGCTACTTGCTCCAAGTAAGGCAACTGCTATACCATCAAAACCTTGGCTCGGCATTATTCCGATTTGCATTATATTTGCATTACCTGTATATTGTATAACACCTGCAAGACCTGATAAAGCACCAGCTATCATCATTGATATAACTATATTTCTATTAACAGGCATACCTGCATACTCTGCACCAAATCTATTGAATCCAACAGCCTTTAATTCATAACCTAAAACTGTTTTATTTAAAACAAACCATATTATTAAAACCGCTATTAAAGCTAGGAAAATACCTAAATTTATATATGATCCTTTAAATATATTTGATAACCAATCCACTCTTAAAGTAGCTGCTTCAGGTAGCATTCTAGATTCAGTTTCTAAAAACTCTCCTTTAAAGTACTGAGGCACCATATAGTAAACTATCCAATAAGCTGTCCAGTTCATCATTATAGAAGATACAACCTCGTGTACATTAAACTTAGCTTTTAAAAAACCTGGAACTGTTGCCCATAAAGCACCACCAATAATACCCGCAAGAACTACTACTGGAACTAATATCATTTTTGGTAAATCTAAAGTTAATCCTACAGCTATTGAGCAAAATCCTCCAAATAGCATTTGTCCAGGAGCACCTATATTAAATAATCCCGTCTTAAATGCAAAGGCAACTGAAAGTCCAGTAAGCATTAAAGGTGTTGCTGTAGCAATTGTATTACCTATTCTTTCTGGGTTCATCAACCCACCTTGAAATAAATATCTATATCCTTCAACAGGGTTAAATCCCATAACTAGCATTAATACTGCACCTGCAATAAGTCCAAGTATTACTGCCATTATGGATTTTATACCTTGATCTTTTCCCATTAAGCTTCACCTCTCTTTATTCCTGCCATCATTAATCCGACTTCATTTTCATCTGTTTCAGAGGCATTAACTACTCCTATAAGTTCACCATTATTAACTATAGCAATTCTATCTGAAACGTTTAATATCTCATCTAATTCAAGAGATACTAAAAGTACAGCTTTGCCGCTATCTCTTTGTTCAACAAGTCTTTTGTGTATGTATTCTATAGAACCTACATCCAGTCCCCTAGTTGGTTGAACAGCAATTAACAAATCAGGATTTGACTGAATCTCACGTCCAATTATTCCTTTTTGTTGGTTACCTCCTGATAAAGATCTAGAAATTGACTTTCCACCTTCTCCTGATCTTACATCAAAAGTATCTATTATTTCATTTGCATATTCTGTAATTTTATTTCTATTTATAAGTCCATTCTTAGAAAATGGTTCATTCTTATAAGTTTTAAGAACTAAATTATCTTCTAATGTATAATCTAAAATAAGACCTCTTTTATGTCTATCTTCTGGAATATGAGCTATTCCAGAATCTATTCTTTTTCTAATAGAATCTTTTGTAATGTCTTTACCATTGAATACTATACTTCCTTCTTCAATATTTCTCATGCCAGTAATAGCCTCAACTAATTCTGTTTGTCCATTTCCTTCTACTCCAGCAATCCCAACAATTTCACCTTTTCTAACTTCTAAGCTAAAATTCTTTAAACCAAGACATTTTTTATTATTCTTAACAGATACATTTTCTAACTTTAAAACTTCTTCACCAGGTTTAGCTTCGTTTTTATCAACTTTAAATGATACTTGTCTTCCAACCATCATTTTAGCCATATCAGCTTCTGAAGTTTCTTTAACATCAACTGTTCCTATATACTTACCTCTTCTTATTACAGTACATCTATCAGCTGCTGCTTTAATTTCCTTTAATTTATGTGTAATTAGAATTATTGATTTACCTTCATTAATAAGATTTTTCATAATTTGTATCAAATCTTCAATTTCCTGCGGAGTTAGTACAGCAGTTGGTTCATCAAAGATAAGAACTTCTGCATGTCTATAAAGCATCTTTAGTATTTCAACACGTTGTTGCATACCAACAGAAATATCTTCAATCTTTGCATAAGGATCAACATTTAATCCATAAGCCTTAGATAATTCTTCAATTCTCTTAGCTGCACTTTTTATGTCTATTGATAAAAATTTCTTTGGCTCTAAACCTAAAATAATGTTCTCAGTTACAGTAAAGTTTTCAACTAATTTAAAATGCTGATGAACCATACCTATTCCTAAGTCATTAGCTACATTGGGACTTGAAATTTTAACTTCTTTCCCATTTACTTTTATTATTCCTGCCTCTGGACTATACATCCCAAATAGCATTCCCATTAATGTAGATTTACCTGCTCCATTTTCTCCTAAAAGAGCATGGATTTCGCCTTTCCTAAGTTGTAATGTAATATTATCATTAGCTACTATTCCAGGAAACTCCTTACGAATATTAAGCATCTCTACTACATACTCCATATAATTCACCGCTTTCTTTTTTATAGGTATAAGGAGCTGTCGCAACAGCTCAAAATAAAAATTACATTATGCGACAGCACCTTAATAAATTATTTAATTAGATCTCCTTGTTCAGCAGATACTTTTATTTTTCCATCTTGTATATCTTTATATATTTCATCAACTTTAGTTTTAGTTTCATCTGAAAGATTTGGATTCTCTTCTGGAATACCTACTCCACCACTCTTAGCATCAAAAGTTAATGTTTGTCCACCTGGGAATTTTCCATCTAACTCATCTTTGATTATATCGAAAGTTGCTGTATCAATCTTCTTCATTGCAGAAGTTAAAATTATTGATTTTTCACCATCATAAACACCTTCAGAATATTGGTCAACGTCAACACCTATTACCCAAGCTTCTTTTCCAGCAGTTGCTCTAGCTTTAGCTTCATTAATAGCTCCAACTCCAACTCCACCAGCTGCTGTGAATATAGCCTTAACTCCATTATCATACATAGTAGCTGCTAATTGTTGTCCTGCTGCAACGTTATCAAATGATCCTTGATAAACTACATTTTCAGCTTTAATATTCATCTTAGTTCCTAAATTATCATTAGCGTATTTAACACCTTGTTGGAATCCCCAGTTAAACTTTTGAACTGCTGGAATTTCCATACCACCTATAAATCCAAGTTCTCCTTCTTTTAATTCAAGAGCTGCTGCAACACCTGCTACGAATCCAGCTTCATGTTCTGCAAAGAAAACTGCAACTGTATTTTCAGCAACTACTGCTTCTCTTGCATCTCCTTCTTTACCGTTGTTTGGTGATCCATCGATAATAACAAATTTTGCATCTGCATATTTTGCTTGTGCATTAAATATAGCAGTTTCAAATTTAAATCCAGGAGTAACTATAAATTTATATCCTGTATCATAAAGATTTCCTATTTCCTTCATATAATCTGCTTCTGTAGTTCCAGCTGGCTTTAAATAGTTGCTATCAACTCCTAGTTCTTCCTTAGCTTTTAAAATACCTTCCCAAGTACCTTGGTTAAATGACTTATCGTCTATAGTTCCTGCATCAGTAACCATACCTACCTTATACTCTTTATTTGCATCTGTTTTCCCTTCTTCCTTACTTCCACAGCCAACTAAGCCTGTTACCATAAGTGCTGAAAGTGTTAGTGCTATTAGCTTTTTTTTCATGTATAATCCCTCCATAAAATAATATATAGCAATCTTTGTTATACAAAGAAATGCACGAACTTAAAACTTTTTCTTATAGTCTTTTCCCTAAGAAATTTCTTTCTGATCCCCTTAAAATTAACTTAGGTGGAATATTCAATCTTTTTATCTCATACTCGGATTCACTAGATTTGAAAATCTCTAAAAGTAATCTTATAGATTCTTCTCCAAGTTCTATAGGCGAGTCCTCTATATAAGATAAATTAATACCCACTATATCTATAAGTTCAACCTTATTAAACCCTACTAACGCGATATCATTAGGAATTTTCATCTTATGTTCTAATAATGCCTTAATCACTCCCAAAGTCATCCTATTGCTACATGCAATTAATGCAGTTGGAGGATTATCCATCTTCAAGAAATCCTTTGTTAACTCATATGATTCTTCTAATTTAAATTTTCCTTCTTTTATATATTCATGGTTAATTGAAATATTATTCTCTTTTAATGCTTTTTGATAACCTATTAATCTATTTACTGCTGAACTAGAACTCATTATACCTGTTATTATTCCAATTTTTTCATGACCATTTTCTATTAAAGTCTTTGTAGCTAAATATCCCCCAATTATGTCATCTACAAATACTCCACTTAAATTAATATAATTTAAATCAGCTGATACCAAAACTATAGGTATATTTATACTTTTTATGGCAGTTATAAATTCTTCTTGAAACTTCGTATCTCCAAACCCAGGAGTCATAATAACTCCTTTTAATCTATGTTTTTTGATTTCTTCTAAAGCTTTCAATTCGCTTTTTACATCATTATTGGTATTAAATAATATTATATTTAATTCAACTTCTTCTGCTATTTTACTAATTCCCTTAATTATTTCCCCAAAATAAGAATTAGTTATATCAGGAACTACTATTCCAATAGTGTTTGTCTCCCTTTTAGATAAACTTCTTGCTATTGCACTTGGAACATAATTCATCTCTTCTATAACCTTTAATACTTTTTCTCTAGTTTCTTCCTTAACATAGGAAGAATTATTTAATACTCTGGAAATAGTCGCAGATGATACGCCAGCTTTTATAGCTATGTCATCTATAGTTAGTGCCATTTTATTTCTCCTCATACTATAGTTATATAAATTAACAATTTCATTCTTAAATGAATATTATATACATTCACTCAATTTAATTATACTAAAGTAAATTTCTATTTAAAATAATTTTTGATAAAATTTTCAAAAAATATTATATAATTTTAAAATTTTTGCAAAATTATATAAAACAATTAATTTATTATACTTAAAAGACTATTAAAAATCTCAAAATTAATATTTTTATTAATTGTATTAAATTCATCTGTTATAGTTATTACAATATATTACACAGCACTAAATTTCTCTAAATGTTTACATTTCTTTGAGTTCTTACTATTAACTAATAAAGTCACCAATTCTCTCGTATGATTTATCCCTTTTAGCTCGCCAGTAACTTTTATTTTTTTAGCAGAGTATTAGTTCACTTCTCTAAATACTCTACTACATCATGCGCTTCTTAAATACCAACCGAATCTAAAATAACTTAAAATATTCTATTAATTTCTATAGAAATACACGAATAACTATTCTATAATTCTATATATTATATCCTCCATATCTGGTTTCTTATCTTGTATAATGTATGCTGATAAAAGCATTTTTTCTGACTCTTTTATTTTATTTTTATCACTAGTATAAATTGTTGCAATTATGTCTCCTTTATTAACATAATCCCCCATTTTTTTCTTAAGTATTATACCTGCACCATAATCAATAACATCGTCTTTAGTCTCTCTTCCAGCTCCTGCTATTAATGAAGATATACCAACCTTTTCGGCATCCAGTTCGTATACATACCCCTCTTCTATCGCTTTAACATCATGGACTATATTTGCAATTGTAAACAAACTTTTATCTTCTATTACTTTCACTTCTCCACCTTGATTGATGACTAACTCTTTTAATTTATTAAGTGCCTTACCATTCTCAAGAACTTCTTCTAGTATTTCTCTTCCCTTTGTAGTATCAGGTTCAACTCCACCAAGTTTAAGCATTTGAGCTCCTAATCTTAAGCATAATTCTCTTAAATCCTTAGGTCCTCTATTACTTAATACTTCAATAACTTCCTGGATTTCTAGAGCATTTCCTATAGCATACCCAAGAGGTTCCCCATTTAAGGTAATTGCAGCAGAAGTATTTCTATTTAATCCTTTTCCTATAGCAACCATTGTATTTGCTAACTTTTCAGCGTCTTCCTTTGTTTTCATAAATGCTCCATCCCCATATTTAACATCTAATAATATAGCATCTGATCCTGAAGCAATTTTTTTACTCATAATACTTGCTGCTATTAAAGGTATGCTGTCTATAGTAGCTGTAACATCTCTTAACGCATATAATTTTTTATCTGCTGGAACTATATTTTGAGTTTGTCCAGCTATTACTAATCCAGATTTATTTACAAAGTTTATAAAGTTTTTCTTATCTACATTTATATCAAAATTTGGTATTGATTCTAATTTATCTAATGTCCCTCCAGTATGACCTAATCCTCTCCCAGATAATTTTGCAACCTTTACTCCAGCAGCTGCCACCATAGGAACTAATATAAGAGAAGTTTTGTCTCCTACTCCTCCAGTGCTATGTTTGTCTACTTTAATGCCATTAATTTCACTTAAGTCAACTACATCTCCAGACTTAATCATCGCCATTGTAAGATTAACAGTTTCGACATCATTTAATCCATTTATGTATATAGCCATTAGAAGAGCTGATGCTTGATAGTCAGTAACCTCGCCCTTAGTATATCCTTCAATAAAAAATTCTATCTCTTCTTTAGTCAATTCTTTACAATCTCTTTTTTTGGCAATTATATCAAAAGCTCTCATAATTAATCCTCCATTTAATCTGTAATATATTTATTATCCTTAATCCAGTCATTAAGATCTGTATTTGTTTTTGGTATATATAATTCTTCATTAACAATTTTATACTTTATAACATTAACAATCTTCATAATACTAGGATCTAATGGAACCTCAGAATCTTCTCTAGTAATATCTATTATTCCTTCTTTTAACCCTGAATAATGAACTCCAGCATTCCAACTATTTTCTTTAACATATCTTATTTCATTAAATACTATCTCATTAATATATCTAGTTGAAGTAGCTATTATAATACTTGGATCAAATGAATTTTGATTTTCATCCACACCAAAAGCATATCCCTCAGCTTCTTTTGCCGCTGCAAATACACCAAGTCCAGAAGCTCCTGCTAAGTGTTGAATATACTTAACTCCTTTACTATACATTAAAAGAGCTATTTCCTTAGCCTTTAATGGATTTTTGAAATCATTTACTGTCGCAGTTATAACTTCTCCTTCTGGAAATATATATTTATATCCAGCTTCAAATCCAATAGCACCTTCTTTAAGATGTGTGACATCCATTCCAATAACAACTCCAGCTTTATTAATATTTCCTGTTTTCTCATATTCCATTTTACTTAATAATCCTGCAATAACACCATTTAAAAAAGCCTGCTCTTCCCATCTAGTATAAATTGAACTTACATTTTCACCTACCAATTTAGAATCTATTAATGTGAACTTCTGATCAGGGTATTCCATTGAAACCGCTTTCACATCATTTTCTTGCTCAGGACCAATCGCAATAATTAATTGATAATCTCGAGTTTTGGTAAATTCTAAAATACTTTGTCTATATTGTTCAGGTGATATAGGCTCTGAATAGTCAAATTCAATATTTAACTCTTCTTGAGCTCTCAATAATCCATCATAAATCAAATCATTAAAAGATTTATCACCTAATCCACTTCCAGTGAAAACAACAGCTATCTTAATAGGTCTTATTGATTCATTACTTAAATGCTTATTCCCAATAATAATGTTTATAGATATTATAGAAAATAATAATAAAATTACTGAAGCCATTACTATTTTATAGCTTTTTCTTTTCATTAATTCTCCTTTGCAATAACTCTATTTATTTCATTATACATAAATATTTTACTACTTAATATAAATAAAATTGATAATAAATAGAATTATTTACTTATTTAATAGTAAAATATTGATTTTTATATATTATTTTGACATCTTATTTTTATTTAGTATATTCTATCCTCTTCTGGAGAAACCCCCATATACTTTTTATAATTTTTAGAGAAGTAACCTGGATTAGTATATCCAACTTCCATAGCAATTTGTGATATTTTCATATCTGTGCTTCTTATTAATTTTTTAGCTTTATTCATTCTATAAACAGTCAGGTATGTGCTAAAATTCTCTCCTACCTCTTCTTTAAATAATCTTGAAAAATATTCATGAGATAAATAAATATGTTTAGCTACATCAATTAATGAAATATGCTTTTTATAATTATCTTCTATATATTTCAATGATTTTTCTATAGTCTTTGAGTATATTTTTTTATCTTCTTTTTTATTTATTTGATGATCCCCTATAAATGAATCTCTCCCCTTTAATTTCTCATCTATTTTAGACAATAATTCTTTTATTTCCTTAGGTCTAATTTCAGATTTCACCAAGTATTCATATGCTCCAAAGCCAATAGCTTCTTTTGCATAGCTAAATTCTGCAAAATTAGTTAGTATAATTATGTACACTTCCGGCATAATTTCTTTAATTCTTTTCGAAAGTTCTAATCCATCCATCACAGGCATCTTGATATCTGTTATGATTACATCTGGTTTTACTTCTAATGATAAATCATAAGCTTCTCTCCCATTCTTAGCACTTCCTACCAATTGAAAATCTTCAGAAACATTTTTTATAGTATAACTTATCCATTCCCTAATTGGAGCTTCATCCTCTACGACCAAAATTTTCATTTCTCATCCTCCTCTATTTAGGTAAAATATACCTAACACTTGTCCCTTTTCCTTCTTCACTTATAATCTCTATTCCATAGAATTTTCCATAATTCAATTGTATTCTTTCATGAACATTAATTAATCCTACTTTATTAATAGCCTCTTTGTTGCTAAATACATCATTTATTTGCCTGTTACTCATTCCTTTTCCATTATCGTTGATTTCAATAATTATTCTATCCTCATCACTGTATCCATTTATACTAATTTCTCCCTTTTTACCTTCATCCTCCATACTATAAAATATTGCATTTTCAACTACAGGCTGTAATATTAGCGCTGGAACTTTTATATTTTTAATATCTTCTTCTATGCATATTTCTACTTTAAATAAATTTGGATACCTAATTTTTTGTAGTTCAATATATGCCATGACTATTTCTATCTCTTCATTAAGAGTAATAAGCTCACTTGCCTTGGGCAATATATTCCTCAAAAGTTTAGTAAACTTAAATAGCATCTCTTCCGCTTCTTCATTCTTATTCATTGATATTAAAAATCTAACTCCACTAAGAGTATTATATAGAAAATGTGGATTAATCTGCGCTTGTAAGAAACTCAATTCAGCAATACGCTTTTGTTTTTCTTTTTCTTTAATCTCTTCTATAGAGTCATCTAACTGCTTAATCATATTATTAAAAGACTGTTCTAAATTGCCTATTTCATCATCTCTATCAACTTCAACTTTTACTTTAAGATTCCCATCCATAACCTGCTTCATTATATTTTTCATATTAATTACTGGTTTAGTAATCCAGCTAGAAAGTTTATATACTATTATAAAAGAAACTATTATAACTAATAGTAATGTTAGTGCAAATTTCTCAGTAATTTGTTTTATTGGCTGCCTGATAATGTTAGATGGAATTTCTTCAATTATAGACCATCCATATTTATTTAAAGTTGATTCCATCTTAATATAAGTAGCCCCTTCTCTTCTTACTACTGAATACCATTCACTTTCATCTATATATTCACCATCATCTATATCATTATAATAATTTTTGCCTATTAGTCTTTTATCTTTACTTGAAATTATATTTCCTTTTAAATCAATTATATAAATATTTCTTCCATCTTTAATAATTTTGCTATATCTATCAAACAACATTTTTTCACTTATATCCATTATAAGTACACCTAAAGTTTCACCTGTAATTAAATTATTAATAGATCTTCCCATCCTAAAAATAGATTTAAAAGGTCCAATACCCTCTTTATCTTCAAATGTGCTTAATAAGACTGTTTTTCCTTTAGCATCCACTATTTCATTGTACCATGTTTCATTTTTAATAGAGTCCATAGTATATTTAGTTTTTGAATATGTACTGAAATTAAAATCGTTTTCGGAAACTATATACAGGTCTGGTTTCATATACTTACCATACTTCCAAACTTGCTCATTTAATAGTCCTTCAACATACTTCTCTAAGATAATTGATTCTTCAGTTCTATTTATTATATCCTTGTTAGAAAGAGCTAATGCACTGTTAACTTTATTATCTTCTACAATATTGCTTCCTATTTCTTCTATATTTAAAAGAAAAATAGATATATTATCTGCAACCTCATCTAATATTTCACTATTTAATTTTCCTATTTCAGCTTGCACTATATTATTAGTATCCTTAATCGACCATGCTGCTATTACTATTGATATAGTTACTATGAAAGCTGCTAAAAGCAGACACAGCTTTATTGTTATACTTTTTATCCTCATAATCAAACCCTCTATTACTATTCTTATATTGATATTTTACTAAAGTTATTTTGGTTAGTCTATTAATATAGTTATACATAATTTATACAATATTATAGCTATATAAAATAATAAGAGATGATGTATATTGTAATATACATCATCTCTTTAATTTTACTTTTCCTTTAGCGCTGCATTTATCAGTCCCACAAATAAAGGATGTGGTCTATTTGGTCTAGACTTCAACTCTGGATGGAATTGAGCAGAAACATACCACGGATGATCTTTCACCTCAACTATCTCTACTAATCTTCCATCTGGACTAGTTCCAGTAATATTTAATCCAGCATCTGTCATAGCTTTTCTATACTCATTATTAAATTCATATCTATGTCTATGTCTTTCATAAATCAAGTTTTCTTCATAAACATCATAGGCTGTACTACTTGTGTCTAATTTACAAGGATATAGCCCTAATCTCATTGTTCCACCTAAATCTTCAATATCTTTTTGATCTGGCATTATATCAATAACAGGATATTTTGTATTTCCATCAATTTCAGCACTATTAGCGCCTTCATATCCCAATACATTTCTCGCAAATTCAATGACTGAGCATTGCATTCCAAGACAAATCCCAAGGAAAGGTACTTTATTTACTCTCGCATATCTTATAGCTTCAATTTTACCTTCTATTCCTCTATCTCCAAATCCACCTGGAACTAATATACCTTGGCAATCTGATAATAAATCATTACTATTTTCATAGGTAACATCTTCTGCATTGATCCATTTAATTTGCACATTAGAATCATTGGCTAATCCCCCATGATTTAGGGCTTCTACTATTGAAATATATGCATCATGAAGCTCAACATACTTACCGACCAATGCAATCTTGACAGCTTCTTTTAAGTTTTTAACCTTTTTAACCATCTCAATCCATTCAGTATTATCTATATCTCTACATCCAAGTTCTAACTTTTCACAAACCAGTCTATCTAATCCTTCTTTATGTAACATAAGTGGAACTTCATATAAATGCTCTGCATCTAAATTTTGAATAACACACTTAGCTTCTAAATTACAAAATAATCCTATTTTAGCTTTTAAATCATCTGATAATTCTTTTTGAGATCTACAAACTATTATATCTGGTTGAATCCCTATACTTCTTAATTCTTTTACTGAATGTTGAGTAGGTTTAGTTTTAAGCTCTCCTGCTTTTCCTAAATAAGGTACTAATGTAACATGAATAAAGCATACATTCTCTCTACCCACTTCATATTTAATTTGTCTTATAGCCTCTAAGAACGGTTGAGATTCTATATCTCCAACAGTTCCCCCAATTTCAGTTATTACTACATCTACTTCTTTTTCTTTTGAGACTCTGTATACTCTTTCTTTAATTGCATTCGTTATATGAGGAATAACTTGAACAGTTCCTCCTAAGTATTCTCCTCTTCTTTCTTTAGATATAACAGACCAATAAATTCTACCTGTAGTAACATTATTATTCTGACTTAAATTCTCATCAATAAATCTTTCATAATGCCCTAAATCTAAATCTGTTTCTGCTCCGTCATCAGTTACAAAAACCTCTCCGTGTTGATATGGACTCATAGTGCCTGGATCAACATTTAAATATGGATCAAATTTTTGTATAGAAACTTTTAAACCTCTATTTTTTAATAATCGACCTAAAGATGCCGCTGTTATCCCTTTTCCTAAAGAAGATACAACTCCTCCTGTTACAAATACATACTTAGTCTTCATAATATTCCTCCAAAAAAATAAAATTTTTATTTATTTTCTTGACACTAAATTCCCCTTTTGTTATAATCATAATTACCTCACTATTTATGATGGGTTAATAATGCCTAAATACAATAAGTGATATATTATCATATAACGAAAAAAAAATCTAGTGTTTTTTTTGTTATATGCATTTAAATAATTTTATTTATCCCTTCTTGAATTTCAAAATACATTTCTCTAAACTCTTTATTAATCAGAAACTTTTCCTCAGCTTTATCAATATTATACTTAATACTTTTATCACTAATTATATTTAATATTTCTTTAACTCTATCTTTTTGAAGACATCTATAATCCCTTAATAATAAGAGTAATAAATATTTATTTTCTTTCTTTTTTAGTTTATCATTCATCTCTTTTATTTCTATTCCAAGATACGTTGCTAATACATTAATAACTATAGAAACCTTATCAAGCTTGTCATTATGATTCAAAAGACAATCACCCCTTTATTTTTCTATATTATTTCCATTTAAAAGCATCATTATTCAAATTTATTCAAAAAATATAAAATAAAAAAGTGTAAAAAACTATTCTCAATAGATTTTACACAATTTGATTTTTTATTTTAATTAGTTTTAACATTTACTGCAAGTTTAGTTACTATCGGCGGCTGACCAGCAAGTTCCATTGAGTACTTCGCTGTTATTTCCCCACCATTTTCATTAATATCCACCTTTAAATCTTCAGTATGAATTTGCAAATCTAAAACTCCATAAGGAGTATTATATAAAGATACAGAAGTTTCCCCCTTCTTAAAATCCATTTTAGCGCTAACATTTCCTTCTCGCTCAAGAACTAACTTATCATTTAACATGGTTAATGTAGTTATTGTTCCGCTCATTCCAGATAGTTCTGTTTCCTCATATATCGCTTTAAATCCATCTTCAGTTATTAAAAACTCTCCAGGAGTTACTACTTCTATTACATCATCAGTATCTAAATCATTAAAACTTCTCAAAGATATAACCGCTCTTTTTTTCATATACGTCTATAAATAAAGTTTTTCACTTTATCTATATTTCCTCCATTCTTAATATTATACAATATTTATTTATTGTATTATTCCCTTACTACTTTTCACATAATATAGTTTAAATATAATAAATACATTAATCAAGTTTTATTTTTTAAATAATATTTCAAATAACTTGAATCTGAACTTAAATTTACCCTCTTTAACCTTTTCCTTTTTATCTTTATTCTCTTGAACTTCAGCATTTTGATTTCTTTCCTCTTTCTTATCATCCAAAGCTTTTACTACTTCTTTGGAGTCTACAACCTCTTTTGTGCCATCCACAAAACAAAGCGGAGGGAACATTACACACCACCAATTCTCCCCTTCTGCGTCTCCAATAAGTATTCTGTAAGCTTCATACTCACCTTGTGGAAATACTACATCTCCATAAACTTTATCAGGAAAATTTTCTTTAGAAAGAGCACTACTAACATTATAGGTGTATCCATTTTCATTTATTACAGACTTAGCTATAGCTTCTATATCATTTTTATTATTTATTATGAATTGTCGTGATTCATCTAAACTTTTACTATTCTTTAAGCTACTTGATACAAACTCAATAACTCTATCTCTTACTTTTAATTTCAGTGATTGATCTTCATCTGAATTACTATTTGCAATTACATGAAACCTTATTATTTCATTGACTATATCTTCATAAACTAACTCTTTTACAGAATCAGAGTCTTGTCCAATTTTTAGATTTGTACAGCCACTTAAATTTAAACTAAAAAATAATAACAATATATAAATCTTGTATTTCATATCAAAACCCCCTACTGTTATAATTATTGACAATTTTAGGAGGTTTATACTTAAATTTTAAATTGTTCTTGTAATATACACATCATTATATTTTAACTTCATTTTTTCAAAGCATATTTGCGCTTTAAGCATATCATCAAAAAAAGCAAAAACAGTAGGGCCACTTCCACTCATCATAGCTCCAACAGCTCCCAAGTTTTTCATATCTTCTTTTATATTTATCAACACTTTATGTTTTTTTAATGTAACATTCTCCAATAAATTTTTCATATTATTTGAGACTACTTTTAAATCATTTCCTTCGATACCATCAAGCAAAATCTTCGTATCTGGGTGGTTCTTTACTTTTGAAAGGTCAAAACTTTGATAAACACTCTTAGTAGAAACTCCAAAAGGCGGTTTTACCAACACCAAAATTTTGTCTTTGAAATTACTTAATTGTGTTACATCTTCCCCAATCCCTCTACACAAAGCCGTACCACCTTTTATACAGTATGGTACATCAGCTCCTAATTTTAATCCAAGTTCCATTAGCTCTTCATCACTGGCATTTACATCAAAAAGTTTATTCATTATCTTTAATACTGCGGCACCATCCGTGCTCCCTCCAGCCAATCCTGCACACACCGGAATATTTTTCTTAATATTTATGTTAACTCCACTATCTATATTATATTTTTCTATAAATAATTTAGCTGCTTTATAAGCTAAATTTCTTTCATCTGTAGGAACATAAGGTTTGTTACATTTAATCGTAATATCTTTATTTTGTTTCTCTATGTTTAATTCATCATATAAATCTATAGATTGCATTATCATCTCTAATAAATGATATCCATCTTCTCTTTTACCTATTATATCTAAGGATAAATTAATCTTAGCATAAGCCTTAATCCTCATATTTTTTTATTTCCTTTCGCTGAATATTTTAAAATAAACTTCAGAGATAACTCCGAAGTTTATTTTTATTATATATTTTTTTAATAACATAGTAAACCTAAAGACTATTCTTTTAATTTAATGCCTTACTCCTAAATTCCTTATCTCCCTCATCAAACATCTTAAACTCTTCAATTATTTTTACTAAAGGTTTCAGCTCTTCAAAGAATACTACAATAGTATCTCCTTCTTTAGCCGTATTAATAGCTTTAATCAGCGCATCTTCTTCCCTTAAAATGACTTCATATTTCTTATTTTTATTTTCTTTAACTAATCCATCTTCTATTAATTTAGCTATTTCTCCCGAATTTCTTCCTCTTAAATCTTTATCCTCTTTAATTATAGTATAATCTAAGAACTTAGCACATATACGCCCAATATCTATAGCAGATTCATCTAATCTATCTCCAGGAATACCTACTACACCATAAAGTTTTCCATTACTAATTTCTTTAAGCGCAGATAAAACGGCATTGTACCCGTCTGCATTATGTCCATAATCTAAGACTACATTAATTCCATTAACATCATAACAATTGAATCTTCCTGAATTCTCATTTGAGTTTAATTGATAAGAAGTTATTCCATTACTTATCATACAATAATCAACTTCCATAGCTACCAAAGCTGATGTTGCTGCTAAAATATTCTCTATATTAAATTTTAATTTTCCATTTAAAGTAATTGGAACATCTTTTAAATTACATATAGTAAACTTTTTATTATTGTTTAAAACTATAATTTTTTCATCTTCCAAATATACATATATATCTATTGAATTTCTATTTTTTAAAATATCATTCTTGGAATCAAGAGTGAAAAACACTTTTTTTGCCTTTATCCTATCTAAAATTTTCATGCTCCATTTATCATCAGCATTTATAACTACATATCCAGTTTCTTTGACTGCTTCGCCAACTAAAGATTTTACATAGCAAAGATCTTCCATTGACTTAATACCATCAATCCCTAGATGATCTTCTCTAATATTTGTAATAACTGCTACATCGGCAACTTCATAAGCTAATCCCCTTCTAATAATCCCCCCTCTTGCCGTTTCTAATACGGCAACATCTACATCTGGGTTTAAAAGAATAGATCTGGCACTTTCAAAGCCTGTGTCATCACCTACATCTATACATTCATTATTTACAAATATTCCACTGCTACTCGTCATCCCAACACAATATCCCATTTTGGATAATGTATGAGCAATCACTCTTGTGGTTGTTGTCTTACCATTAGTTCCAGTAATTGAAACAACCGGTATGTTAAGCGGCTTATTCTCATATAACATATTTATAATTTCTTTTCCTATATTTCTTGGTGTGCCTTTACTAGGATTTATATGCATCCTTAGACCTGGAGCAGCATTTACTTCAATTATTACCCCGTTATTTTTTAGTGGTTTAGAAATATCCTCTGCACAGATATCTATCCCACAGATATCTAAATTTAATACTCTTGCAACCCTCATACATAGATTTATATTTTCTCTACAAATATCATCAGTACAATCTATAGCTTCTCCTCCAGTAGATAAGTTAGCATTTTTTCTTAAATAAATTTTTTCTCCCTCATCTAACACTTCCATTAAAGCCTTTCCTTGTTCTGAAATGCATTTAATCACTTCTTCATCTAACTTCACTTTAGTTAAAGGCTTTTCATGATCATCTCCACGTAAAGGATCATCATTTAGTTCACTAATAAGGTCGAATATAGTATCGATTCCATTTCCTATTATGAATGGCGGAATTCTAAGTGAAACTGCTGCAACCTTATAATTAACCATACAAACCCTATAATCTTTTCCTCTATGATATTTTTCTATTATCAAATCCTTAAACTTATCTTTTAAATCTTTATAAGCACTTAATAATTCTTTTTCATTTTTTATATTTAATATTACACCATTTCCTTTATTTCCATATTGAGGCTTTATAACTACAGGATATCCTATATCTTCTGCTTCTCTTAATAAACTTATTATATTTTTAACCTTACATCCCTTTGCAGTTGGAATATTATGAATTCTAAGCAATTCCTTTGTAAGAAGTTTATCACAAGATATATCCACTGACACACACTTCGTATTAGCGCTTATAGAGTTTTCAATTATTCTTCTTTGCTTACCATATCCTATTTGATAGAAATTCCCATTACCAAAGTCAATTACTGGAAGTCCAACTTCCCTAGCATAATCACAAATAGATTTAGTGCTCGGTCCTAAAAGTTCTTCTCTTAACACGTCCTTTAAAAACTCAATTCTATCTTCATAATTCAACGGTATTTTATTTATCAATGAATTTACAATATCTATAGCTAGTTTGGATGCTTCTATAGCTGTATTCTCATAAACATATTGAAAAATTATATAATAATGATCATTCTTAACTTCTCTAGCCTTCCCGTAAGCAACATCTATACCTATCTTGTTTTGTATCGCTATTATTATATGCTCACATATATGCGCTAAATAAGTTCCCTCATTAAGTCTTTTTACAAATCCTTCATCTTCATCAATGCCACATCTATGACTTCTCAATTCTGGAATCATATTAACCAAATTAAAATTGAAATCTTCAATATATTTACTCGGTATTTCGGAATATCCCTCTAAATCAACATCAAGTCTAATACACTTCTTATGTGAATAGATATTCTTTCCTTTAAAAACCTTAGTTTCAGTTACTTTCATTTTTACTTTTATCCTCCTCAAAAGGCTTCTTACTTAGAAGATTATATTTATCTCCTTCTTTTAATACGTGTAAATTAACATTAAACATACTTAATACTTCATCATAATTCTGTTCAGATACATTGCTATAAGTTATATTTCTAGCATCTAAAAAATATACTGCTCCATTCCCAATTACTTGTGCATCTCCATTATCTCTAACTACCAAAGCAGTATCTTCATCTATACCAATCCCCAACACTTCAGGATTCTGTGCAATTCCGGTCAATAACCTTCCTATCCTACCTCTTTGGGCAAAGTGTTGATCTATCATAACTCCTTCTATAAGCCCTAGTCCAGGTGCCATCTTCAAAGTGCATTTTCTAGGAGATTCATCATCTTCACCTTTCACCACCATAGTATCACTCATCACTGATGCACCTGCTGATGTTCCAACCATTATGCACCCATCCTGAATTGCACTTTTTAGGGCATCGTAAATTAAAGTACCTCCAATTAAGCTGGTTATTCTTAACTGATCACCACCTGTAAAAAATATAAGAGATGCTTCCTTAATAAGATCAATATTATTTTTATTTAAAGAATCTTCCCTTTCTTCAATATTTAATCCTTTAATATTTTTAACTCCTAATCCTGTAAATATCCTTCTATACTTTTCTAAAGCTTCCTTCGGATATTCAGTAGCTATTGTTGCAATCAATATAATATCCTCTTCTTTATCTATAGAGTTGCATACTTTTTTAAGAATTTCTTTATCTCCTTCTTTATCTTCTGCTCCCCCTATAATAATCAAATCTCCCTTAATCTTTTCTGCCATTTTCTCACCTCTTATCATGCATTTCTTATTTTATCCATGAGATGTTAATATTATTCATTAGAAAACATCGATAAATTTTCTAACAAATATAAACGACATAAAAAAATAAGGGTAATTGAAAAACATTCAAATTTTCCAATCCCCTTTATTTTTAAATATATTTAACTCTTTTTAAAATACTGCTCTACCAGGAATTATAAGTTTACACCCTGGCTTAATTTTTTCTTCACCATCTAATTCATTTAATTTTTGTAATTCATCAACAGTTGTATTGTATTTCTTAGCTAAATCCCATAAACTCTCTCCATCCCCTACAACATATATAGTTACAGATGCTTTCTTTTCTTTAGCTTCTTCTGCTCCCTCTAAGACATCTTTAATATAATTTTTATTAACTTTGTAGTAAGATTTCAAACTAAGACTTATAGTTGCTCTTACTGAAATTGCATTTCCTTCTATATTTGTATCTATATTTTCTAAATAAGGTTTAACCATTACATCCATATTTTTTCTTAATCCCTTAACATCGGCTGTTGTATTGAAAGGAATATTTCCATTCAGTATTCCATATTTCAATTCTTCACCTGCTAACTTATATATTATATGGATTTTAACTGCACCTTCTACTTTCACTCTTTCATCTTCAACTACCTTGTCTTTTACTATAGGATGTCCAGAAACTGCAACTATTTCTCCTATTCTTTCTTCTCTATTACCAATATCAAATATATCTTTAGCTGTTACTTCAGCATTTGATATAGAGTGAATCAACGTAAATCCCTTATCAGCATTTACTAATTCTATATTCATTGTTGGTGAGTACGCATCTTTTAAAATATCTACTTTTTCATTAGAATATACCTTGATATTTCCTTTAAGTAGAAATTCCACATTAACTATTCTATTCTCTCCAACATCGTCTAGATTAACTGAATGCTGTTCATCAGCTACATTTAAATCTATGACACTAATCATATCCCCGCTTATTCCTGGTAATTCTTCTTCCTTAGACAAGTACACATCATCTTCTAATGACTCAAGTTCTTTATTATCTTTGCCTTTATAAAGAATTGCTACCTTACAATAGCATCCAATATAAGCTTTTCCTTCTACAACTTTTACTTCTTTTTTATGAAGATTCATATTGCATTTTAAAATTTCGTCTATTTCAGGTTTATCCGTACTTACTTTAAGCATAGATTTACCCATAAAGTCTATATCTTTGTCTCCCTTAACATCATTCAATACTTCTTCTTTCTTTTTCATTTGTATGTCATCTTTTCCTTCAATATCCTTTACGTATTCAAACTCTCCATTTTTATAAATTTCCCAGTTTAAAGTTAACAATCCGCTAATTCGAACTTTTCTTTCATTCATCCATTCTGCTTCAATATGTTCTATATCACACTCAACATTACATACTATATTATGTTCATCGCTATTAAGATCTAGATGATTTGAGAACTTATCATTAAAGACAACTGCATGTATTTTATTATCTGGTGAATCTAAGATAGCCTCATCTTTAGATACATAAAAAACTATATAATCTAAGTTTCCTTCCACCATTACTTTATCGCCTACTATCTCCTTATTTGTTATAGTAGCCTTTACGTCTATTCCTAATACTTCTTTCATATCAGGATATTGTGAATCTCTTAATAAATGTTCTCCTTTTATAGGTTGATTAGTTGAACCTTCTCTTAATAATTGTTCATAGCGGACACTTTCTCTTATTACATCTATCTGTGACATATTATCCCTCCCATATAATTCCTATAATAAATATATTTCTAACTATATATATTTATTCAGGATTTATATCAATGTTTCAAAAATAAGTTTTGCAAATTTCTACATCCACATGTATCTTATTTACAATAAAGGTTCATTTAACTAATTTATTGTCGAATTATCTAGTTATGATAATTTTTTTTAAAAATTTTTTATGTTTTTTTAAATAATATGTTGACATATATAAAAATCTGTCGTATTATGAATATGGTTATTGACCATATAACCTCTCATAAATTCTCAATACCCTTTTATACCATAGTTGAAAGATGGAAACCCACCATCTTTCTTTTTTTTTATAAAAAAATGCAAAAAAAAGAATAGAGCCCTTACTGTTGAGCTCTATTTTCTATAAAGCAAAATATAATTGAACTGTCTTAGTTAATACATCTGAATAGCTGTATGTTACTGTCCTTGGAATATCATTATCTAATCTTACTACAAAAATGCTTGGATGTGCACTTTCTATTACACCGTTGTTTATTAGGATCTTTTTTCTTCCACCGTTTGCCTTTAAAGTTACTTTTTCTCCTATATGATTTTCTATATTTCTCTTTATAGCGGCGATAGTCTTTACATTTTCCACATAAACACCTTCTTTCTTGATTATATTATACACCCAAACCCACTTATTGTCAAATAAAAATTATAATTTTACCATCTTCTATAGTAATTGTCAATGTAAACTTTTACCTTTTTTATTGCCGTTTTATACATTTATTATTATTCCTAATTTCTATTTTTTTATACAATTTTTTTTACTTTCTTTATATTTAAATATATGGCGATCTAGGATATCCTTCCCTATACTTTCCTCTAGTCTGTAATCCTCCTATACCTTTGATACCAGTTATAGTATTATCTATAACATCTGTTATCGATACTATCTTATCAATTCTTGTATAAGCTATTTTTTCGCATACTAAAACAGGATCTAAACAGTGTATCAAAACCCTGTTAGGAGAGCTAGCAAAATTAGCACCAGCATCCAGCATACACTCATAACAGCTCTGGCAAGCCCCTGCAAATATCACCAGTTCATCATAGCTAGAATTATAATTTCTCAAAGCTTTAACAGCATCTATATAATATTTTGAGTTTCTATAATTTTCTAGATTAAGATAATCATCTGGTGTTCGAAGAACACTATCATGTCCTGTCAAGACTACTATATCAGGTTTAATTTCCTTAACTAAATCCACTATGACCTCAGGTTGTTTCTTTTCTGCAACAGCACGCCCTACAGCATCTAGAGATAATTGCTTATATACTTTAAGACATGTCTCTAGATACTCACTATCACCATCTATATGAAGTATTTTTCCTGGTCTTCCAAATATCAATTCTTTATTTTGTTGATTTTTTAAAGATTTATTCCCTCTGTATAGATTATTTAAAGCCTTTGTAGCTTCACTGTCCCCTCTCATAGATACAGCTTTCTTTAATGCTTCTTCCACCCTTCTATTTAGAATTTTTTCTTTTGATCCTTCATATTCATCATCTACATTCTCCAAATCATCACTTCTTGAATCTGCTATTATTCTTATGCTAATTCCCTTTAAAATATATACTGTGTTCCCTTCGTCATCCTCCTTAATATCTATAATCTTAAAAGTTATATCCCTGTCATATGACTTCCTAACTACTAAATCTCCTACTTTCATTTTTACCTCTTAGTTATTGCTTTATATTATCCTATGTCGAATCTAATCTATTTGTACATAAAAAAGGTGAGATAAATATTATATTCGTTGCTCCGTCACTCCGCTCCAAGTGGCGCTCATATAGTATTTATCTCACTCTATACTAAAGGTAATAATTCCTCATTCCATTCAGAATTATGAAAATTATTTTTTATCTTTTTATACGTTCATAAATAGTAAAAAAGTGCACTTGGCACTTTTCTATTTTAAGTTATATTCATTTTGGAATTCATTTAAGAACTTTAGCATAGACTCTTGCTCGTTAATTATCGACTCTAGCTTACTACCAAAAGTGTTTTGCCCCCAATTAACCTCATTATAATAATATCTATTGGCAAGCCTCCAATATCTTTGAGGAAACTGTAAATAGGCATATAAGACTTTATATTCACTTTCTAATAAAGGTGAAACTTCATTATAAGACTCTATAATAGCTTTTGCAAAGTTAGTATCCCAATCAACTCTTTTTAATACCTTTATCATAAAGTTTGATATATCAAAAGTTCTAACTTCTCTCTTACAGTAATCAAAGTCTATAACATTACAGTTATTATTTGCGTCCAATATTATATTGTGATAAGTAAAATCATGATGGCAAAAACTCTTCTCATTTTCAGCTATCTCACATAACTTAATATATTCTGATTCTTCTAAAGTCTTTAGAGCTTTTCTACCAATTTCTTTATAAAACTCCATTGACTTTATATATAATAAATCAAAATTATTTTTATTATTTTTCTTTCTTACCATATCTCTCATCTTATCTAAAGATTTAATTCTTTTATTCATAAGATGAGTCCATCTACCTAAATCACTCTTCAACTTGGAATTCTCAGGAGGATCATATCCCTTAGATGCCTCATGTAGCATAGCTAAAGTACGAGCTGCCAATTTCACTTCGTCTATGTTATGAAAATCACACTCTCTTCCCTCTATCCACTCAGATAAAGTATAAAGATCCTCATTTACTAGGGCATATGGTTCCTCATCTATGTTCAAATAATACTTATCAACAGCATTAAATCCATTTTTAATTAGATGCTCTTTAGCTCCATAAACAAATAATAACTTTTGAGGTCCATAATTTATTTTTTTTAAACACTTTTCACCTTTATTAGTCTTTAGATAATATACTCCTTTATTGGCTTTTAAAGTCTCAATCTTGATATCAAACTGTCTTTCTATTTCGAATTCTCTCATCATAACCCTCACCCCCTTTATATTTATATGACTATATTTATTCTTTTATTAACATTTTATTCCTAAGTTTAATATAATAAATTAAAAACAATGAGAAAGGATTAAATCATGAAGATAGGCGTAGACGGTAGAGCTGCAAAATGGTATAGAGGAACTGGGATAGGAACATATACTTATCAACTTATTAATAGTATTAGTAAAGTTGATCATACTAATGATTATTTAGTTTATTTACCTGAAAATTCAGCTCTAGATTTAAGTGATAATTTTAATATTGAACTAGTTAGAGCCACAGCTTCATCAAACTTTTGGGATGAAGTTAGAGTACCAAATATTTTACATGATAACACTTTGGACCTTTATCATGTTCCTCAAAATGGAGTTGGGCTATATACTAATATTAATTGTCACAAAGCTATTACATTGCATGATATAATCCCATTGAGAATGCCAGAAACAGTTAGTGAACGCTATTTGTATATTTTTAATAATGAACTTCCTAAAATTATTAATGATTGTGATGGTATATTGACAGTTTCTGAATTTTCAAAGCAAGATATAGCAAAAGAATTTAACTTCCCAGAAGAAAAAATCTTTGTTACACATCTTGCTGCTGAGGATATATATAGGCCCTTAGATAAGTGTCAATGCAAAGAAATAATAAAAAATGAATATAATATTGAAGATGATTTTATACTTTATGTAGGTGGTTTTAGCCCTAGAAAAAATATAGTTGGATTGATCGAAGCTTTTTCACTTCTATCTAAAGGAGTAAAGAAGAATCTTAAGTTGGTTATAACAGGTAAAAAAGGGATTTCATATAATATTTATAAAAAGAGAGCAATAGATCTTCATATTGAGAATGATGTAATTTTTACAGATTTTATTCCTCTAGAAAAATTGCCTATTTTTTACAACGCTTCAAAATTACTAGCCTATCCTTCTTTTTATGAAGGATTTGGATTACCGCCTTTAGAAGCTATGGCATGCGGAACTCCCGTAATTTCTTCTAATGTAACATCGCTTTCAGAAGTCTGTTCTGAATCTGCTTTATTAATTAATCCTTATAATATTGATGAATTAAAAAATTCCATAGAAACTGTATTGAAAGATGATTTATTAAGAAAAGAAATGATTAAAAAAGGCCTTATGCAAAGCTCTAAGTATTCGTGGAATATAACGGCTGAATCTACAGTGCAAGCCTATGAAAAAATTATTAAATCTTAAATTTATAGTATAAAGGGCATCGATATTATATAAAACGATGCCCTTTATTATTTAATAAAAATATTGACTTAACTCAGTGATAAATTTTTTTATGAACTCCTCCCTGTGTATCTCATTATTAATCTTCTCCTTTAATCTATTTAAGAAAACTTCATACTCCCACTTCTTTTGCTTGTAATAATAATCTCTTGTAATTGTTGTAAAATCTTTTGGAAAACTTAAAATTCCATAGATTAATTTAATTTCATCCTTACTTAAAATATCTATAGAATTATATGATTCTAAAATTAACTTAAATGTATCCATATCATAATAAGTATTTTTTATAACTTTCATTGCAAAATTAGCTATATCTACAGCCCTTGCATCTATTTTGCAATAATCAAAATCTATAATTTTCACTTCATCTCCATCTATAATAAAATTATGATGGGCTAAATCATTATGACATAACACTCTCTTATTAAAATTTTCTAATAAGCTGTTATAATTACACATTGCAATAAGATCTATAGACTTTTGTATTTCATTAATGTGCTTATCGATATTATCTAATACAAGAACATCAAATTCTACTTTATGTCTAAATCTTAATATATATTCTTTAATATTAATAAGATCTTCCTTAGCTCGATTAAACTGATAGGGCAAGTATTCTCCTAAATTTCCCTTAACTGTATCAGCATCTAAAATATTAAATATCCCTCTAGAAGCCAAATGCATATTTGCTATAGCTTTTGAGCATATCTCTATTTCTACAGGATTGGTAAATGTTGCTTCTCTTCCTTCTATCATATTCAGAATTACATAAGTGTTTTCTCCAGATTTATGTGTCACTCTTCCTTCCTGATCTTCATAGTAACTCAAGATATCACCATATTTTTTAGATACATAATTTAGTGCTTTATTTATAAAATCTATTCTCTTGTCTGATGAATCTGTAAGCTTTAAAATTTTCTTCCCTTCAGTTGTTAATAATACAAAAACTTTTCTTAAAGGAACTATATCCTCGACTTCAAAAGATAGTTTGTTGAAAAACTCTTCACTCAAATCATATTTACATAAAATATCGTTATCTACATATCTAAATTTATTCATATTTACCCCACCTTTAAATTACTATTCCATTACTATCTATACTTCTAGCCTTATATAAATTCCTTAGCCATTCCCCTTCCTCTATCTGAAGTTTACCAAGAATATATTTTTCTATTATTCTTAGTTCTTCATTAGGATATGAGGTCAATGCTCTTAGATATTCCCTACTACAAGGTTCAAGTTCGGCAATCTTGATATAATAATCAATAATCTTATCCATATCTAGCTCAATATTTCGCCTTTTAATCTTTTTTATATAAGAATATATATCGTGTTCCTTAAGATTATAAGTTAAGTATCGTATAGTTCCCACTTTTATGCTCCCATCCTCTTCGACCTTCAAATTCCCTTCATCTACTCTAGTTAAACAAACTTCATAATTGCTCATGCTTCTTTTAATTAACCCTTTAAAACCATTTGTCTTTATTTGATTTATTGATTTTTTACCTAACTCTATTAACTCTTCTCCTCTATTAATTAGATAAAAGTCTATAGAGTTCAAAGAAGTCTTGTTCTCAATTTTCCCTAAATATTTACTAACTAATATTATCTGTGAATAATACGCATTCACTTCCTTACCAATAGATGCACCGATTCTAGGAAATAAATTTTCTTTATATTGACCTATCTTATTATGAAAAGAGACTATATTATCTATTTGTTTATATATATTTTTATTATCTTCATCTTTATCTTTAGAAATTTTTCTATTCAAAACATATATCCCCCTATTCTCTAAATAGGAGTTTAATTCAGATTTCTGCATTCTCTCACTCCCTAATAAATAAAGCTTTCTAAAAACTCTTCTCTTTTTTCTCTATCCCCTAAATATTTTGTTAATTTATTTATAAGAAACTCCTCTCCCCAAGGCTGTTGTTCCCAATAATATTGAAGTCCTATTTGCCAAAATCCTTGAGGAAATCTAATAAATCCCTTCATAAGCTTTACTTCATCATTAAATAAACTATGAGTATTCGCATAAGAGTCCAATATTAGATTAGCCACCTCATTACTCCATCCCCCATCTTTCATTACCCTAATTAATAATGAAGCTAAATCATGAATATGAGTATCTAAGATGCAATAATCAAAATCGATTATATTTACTTCATTATTCTTATTCATTAAAACATTATGATGTGCATAATCATGATGACAAAAGCCTCTTTTAAGAATCTCTTTATTCATTAATTCTATATATTTACTATTTTTAATCTCATCTATAGCTCTTTTACCTCTATCTAATTCCTCTTCTATAGCTCCTAAATAAATATCATCAAACTGTGACTTATAAGCTTTCTGATAAATTCTCCTTTTAAAATCCAATATTTCTTCACATCTTGTTTCAAAAACATTTATCCATGAAAACCAAGCAATTCTTGGTCTCATGTTATTACTTAATGTAAAACCTTCACTAAAGTTATGAAGTTCACCTAATGTTTCTGATGCTAACTTCAACTCCATTGAGTTTTTATAGTTACAGCTCTTAGATTCTATCCATTTATTTAAATATGCAAATTTATTCCCGAGACTTATATATCCTAAATTATCTTTAGTCATAATTATTTCTGGCATCTTTTTAAAGCCTCTTCTTCTTAAATGATCAATAGCTGAAAATATAAAATAAAAATGAGGATGCTGATATTTAATTACCTTAATACCATAATCCCCATCATTTGTTTTTATCTTATAGCTATTCTTAACTTTCTCTATAGTTTCTACTCTCAATAAATACTTATCCTCAATTTCATTCTTTATATATGAAATTTCCATAGGCTTCTCCTTAAGATTAATTCTATGTTATTATATGAACTCACTTATTTTATTGTGTTTATAATCATAGAATTAAATAATTATTAATATCTATAATATAAAAGAGTAATTTAGGAGGATCACTATGAACATTTCCATAGATGCTAGAGGAATCAACTTATATAACGGAACAGGTATAGGTACTTATACTGAAAATTTAATTAAAGAAATGCTTAGTATTGATAACGAAAATGAATTTTCACTTTTCTGGACAGGTAAGAACTACGAAAAATATAAAAAGAATAATTGTAAGATAGTGTTTACCTCTAGTAAACATGGTAGTTTTTATGAAAATTATTATTTTCCAACATTTATAAAAAATAATAAAATAGATCTTCATCATATCCCTCAAAACGGAATTGGACTTTGCGATAACTACGATACTAATTGTATTGTAACAATTCATGATTTAATTCCTTATATATTACCTGAAACAACTGGTAGAAGATATCTCGAAAGATTTCTTAAGAATATGCCAACAATAATTGATAAATCAAAAGGAATTTTGACTGTTTCTGAATATTCTAAGAAGGATATATTAAAATTTTTTAATCATATTCCTGAAGATAAGATATATGTCACTCCTTTAGCGGCAAATTCTAACTTCAAGCCATTAAATAAAGAGCTCTGTAGAAAGCATATGCAAGAAAAGTTTAATTTTTCGAAACCTTATATTTTATACATAGGTGGATTTAGCCCAAGGAAAAACGCTAAAGATCTAATTCTATCTTTTGATAAAATTTACAAAGATTTAAAAGAACCTCATGTCTTATTATTAGCAGGGTCCTTAAAAGATGAAGGGAAAAAACTACTAGATCTTTCTAAAACATTGAGTTCTTCAGATAATATTATTTTTACAGGATTTATAGAAGATGAATTATTGCCTACCTTGTATAATGGTGCTGCTGCCTTTGTATATCCTTCTCTTTATGAAGGTTTTGGATTGCCACCATTAGAATCTATGTGCTGCAAAACACCTGTAATAACTTCTAATATAACTTCTATTCCTGAAGTTACAGGTGATTCATGTATTCTTATCAATCCTTTAAATAGAGTGGAGCTAGAAGAGGCTTTAGTTAATTTGCTAAATGATGATGACTTAAAAAATGATTTATCTAAAAAAGGCTATGAAAGAAGCCTCCAATTTTCATGGAGAAATACTGCCATGAAAACTTTAGAGGCTTATAAAATATTTAATAATATCTAATTATAAAGCATTTCTTTTAATCTATCATAATCTTTTATAATTGGGGCCCTTTCAACTATATTAGACAATATTAAGAAGGGGCTACTTCCCTCTATATTGACTATCTCACTTTCCTTTTGTTTAATATTTAAGGAATATAATGAGCTAGGGAAAAATTTATTATCTAAAAGCTCTTCCGATAACAATTCTTTATTAGTAGATGCAAATGCTATAAATGCTTTTATAGCTTCTCTATTTTTATCTACATTTAATGCTACTAAACTTTTTCCACCTAAGTCATAGAACTTATTTTCTCCAACACTATAACTTGGTGGATTTTTACATCCCCATATACCAGCAATATTCCCTTCAGTAATATCTTTATAAAAATCTATTGATGCTATTCGAAATAAATAATTGCTATCTTCAGTTACAAATTCATTATTATATATCTTACTAATCTCTTCTAAAATACTCACTTTTGTGTATTTAGTATCTTTATTATCTACTAATTGGGCTGTAACTAATAATTCAATATTATTCTTGTCAGCTACTGAAAATAAATTAATTTCCCCAGCAGTTTTAGACTTTATTTCACTACCTACTCTTAATAAATCATTCCATGTATTTAATTGTGATACTTCAAAGCCATAGTTACTTAATATATCACTTCTCACATATAATGCTATTGGCTTAGATTCAAATGGAACTCCATAATAATTTTCATTAATTTCAACTTGTTGAAGTCTGCTATCATTAAAATTTTTATTATATGTATCGATTATATATTTATTCTCCTCTATAAAATCAATTTTATCTTTTATCATATCTATTTCCATAAAATCTAGTTGTACTATGTTAGGCAAACTTTTTTCATTTGTATTCATAATTCTATTTAAATAATCGTCTTTTCCTATACTTACAACTTCTATATCAACTTTTTTATTACTTTGTATAAATTCATTAGCAATTTCCAAAAAATAAGTATAATATAAATCGTTTGTCCAAATTACAATCTCTCCCTTTAACTCTTCTCTATTAGATTTATTAAAGAATAAATTTATACTAAAAATAATAAAAAAAACTGATAATACTATTAATACTAATTTTTTTCTAATTCTCACACTCTCACATCCTAGCTACAAATAAATTATACACTATTTTATTATTATTTATATAATAATAAAGCTTTGATTTTTATATATTATTATAATATAATAATTTAATATTCAAATCATCAGATAGGAGATTATTATGCATATTGATAGCTTAAATTATTTTTTTCAAGTTGCTAGTTTGAAAAGCATTTCAACTGTTGCAAAAAATTCACATATTTCACAATCTGCACTTAGCCAACAAATAGCTAAGCTAGAGAATAAACTTAATGTACAATTATTTAATAGAACTAATAAAGGGGTATCATTAACTTCTGAAGGGGAAATTTTATATAAGTACACTGAAACAATTTTAAATGCTTATGATAAAATGCAAGAAGAACTATTAAATTCAGTAAACAAGAAAAAGTTTGTATCTATTCAATCTGTAGAATCATTAGGATTGACTATTTTACCTATGGCAATTTCTAGATTAAAAAAACATTTTTCTTCTTATACAATAAATCTTGGCACTATAGATTGTTGCTCAAAATCAAATCTATTTGATAACTTATGTGATATTTTAATATGCTATAGTAAACGTGAAAATATTCATGGTTTTACAACAAAATTAATAGGTACTGATGAAATAATTCTAGTTGCGGACAAAAATTTCCCAATGAACTCAATAACAAAGGAGCAAATATTTGATATACCATTAATATTTGCTTCAGATAAAAGTTGTTTAAAAAAATTACTATGTAATGAATTAAATTGCGATGATATGCTTTTTGATAATTCAAACATATTATATAGTACTAGCTCCTATTTTTCTGCTTTGAAAGGTGTTTCTTCTAGTAAAGCCGCTACATTTATACCTTCAAGCATATACAAAAATTATCATTCACTGCCTAATATCAAAATAATTAAAATTGATAATTTATCTCTTAATCTGCCTGTATATATAAGCTATTTAGATTCATTTTATAAAACTAATTCCGAATTTGTTAAATCCTTAAAAAACATACTAAAGAGTTACTTAATTTAAGCAACTCTTTAGTATGTCCTCTGTAATAACCAATTAATTATCTGTCTTAACACATTTTTATACTCATTATTCGGAAGTCTATCTACTCCCTTAAGGCATTTATTTATATACTTCTCAGCTAATTCTTTAGCCATTTCTATACCATTATTATCCCTAACTAATTTGATTATTTCACTTACATCATCTTCAGAATAATAATCTTTTCCAAGAATATATTTAAAATCAGATTTATTATTTCTATAAGCATATATTAATGGAATAGTATAAATACCTTGCTTTAAATCATTAGCAGCTGATTTTTTGATACTTTCATCATTTCCTTCATAGTCTAGAATATCATCTATTATTTGAAAAGCCATCCCTAAATTATGACCAATATTTCCAAGTTCTCTAGATACCTTTTCTCCGGCGTTACATTCTGCTGCCCCTAAATATAATGATATAGAAAATAATTCTGCTGTTTTTCCGGATATTCTGCTTAAATAATCCTTAACTGAAAAATTCATAGAAAATCTAGAATTCAGTTGATTTACTTCTCCCATACAAATCTTTGACATGGCTCTTGAATCAACTTTTATTGCTTGCAATGATGAATTAGTCGCTAATATCTTAAAGCATACGCAAAAAAGATAATCTCCTATATATACAGCATAATCTTTACCATATTTAGATTGAATAGTCTCTTTTCCTCTTCTAAGTTTTGAATCATCTATTACATCATCATGCACTAAAGTTGCCATATGAAGCATTTCTATTACTGCTGCAGTAGGAATTGCCTTATTTTTATCGTTATCACCGAATTTTGATCCTATTAAAACAAAAGCAGGTCTTAATAATTTCCCACCTGATTCAATTAATTCCATTATAGATTTTTCTATTTTCTTATCTTTGCATTTTACATTTTTCTTCATTAAATTTAGCACTTCAATAAGCTCTTGCTTTATTTCCGGATAATTATTCCAAATATTGTCCATTCTATTCCACCTTCTTAGTGATTAAAAAATCATATATTTATTTTTCACCGCATAACTATTTAGCTATTGAACATTGGTAATTTTCTCAAGTGTGCAACTGCATAGTTTGCTGTTATTCCAATAAAAATACCCGTCCCTATTCCTATAATTGATAATACAGGCAAATATAACATAACTCCTATGTTCTTTACTATTAATGAAGCAATTATTAATTGTCCTACATTATGAAATATAGCTCCTGCTGAGCTAACTCCGATAATACTAACCTTATCTCTAAACAACTCTTTTACTAATATCATTGAAAAGAAACTTAATATTCCTCCTGCTGCACTATACATAAATGAAGATAAGTTTCCTCCAAACATAGTTGATAATGTAAGTCTTAAAAACATAACTAAAAAAGCATCTTTTTTACTATCTAGTGTATATAAAGCAATTACAGTAATTAAATTTGCTAAACCTAATTTAGCACCTGGTGTTATAAAAGGTACAGGAATCGAACGTTCAATAATATGCAAAACTAAAGCTTGAGCAACTAACAATCCAATATATACTATTTTACTAGTCTTTCTCATAGCATCACCTTAATATGATAGTATAACATCATCATCTGCCATCCCTTTAATCTCTATCATCACTTTATTAGGAAGACAAACTAAACTTTGTCCTGGCTTCTCAATATGTTCTGGATTCATACAAACCTTATCTGGACAATCAGCTTCTATTATACCTATTTCATTATCTTTTATCTTAATAATATTAGTTCCTAAATCTGTACTTAACTCTATTGTCTCTTCACCCTTATGCTCTGATAAAGGTACTGTTTTATATAGCTTTCCAGCAACTGTTATTTCTGCATATGTATTGTTAAACCCTTTTCCAACTGAGGCACCTAACAAGATTTCAGGTAAAAAGGATAATAACATCAATACTGCAATTATAACAAAGTCTAATTTTTTAAACATATTAAACCTCTCTCTGTTATAATATAACAACATTATAACTTAACAATTTATAAGGTAGAGTATTAAAACTCTACCTTATAAATTTCATTATACATATATATTTAATTTATTTCATCATTATTTTGCACTTTTATATATTGGTTGTTTCTTACCATGCCAGAAATTATCTGCCAACCTTGTAATCCACGGCATAATATAGTAATCTAAACCAAATGTTCTACCAGCTCCACCCATTAGTGCTATAGAACCAAAGAAGTACCATAATATATCCCATCCAGCCATAGCGCATAATATAAAGTTAATTACCATTCCAGCGGAAACTGCACTAAATATAAATGTGAATAATCCTGCTATTAAACAAAGACCCATTCCTATTTCCATTAATACAACTATTCTTTGGAACCAAACAGCAACTTCTGGGTTTGGCATAACAACTTGCATTATTGAAGCATACCAGCCTGGAACTTCCTTAAGTATTGGTGTAGCCCACTCTGTTGCTGCTTCTCCAGTAGAAGCTGAAGCCCCAGATGTAGCATCTTTTAACCATGTAAATGGCATGTTTATATTACCAGCTTTAGTCCAGCTATCAGCACCTATTGTTATATTTTCGAAGAATCCTTTAATGCTACCAGCGTCCCACATTTTTTCCCATGTAGATTCACCAAGTAATTTCTTTATACCTTCAATTAACCATAAACAACCGATATATAGTCTTAATGGCACTAACCATAATCTATTTGCTTTAGAAGATACATGACCTCTCATTACAGATCTTCTATCTTCCATTGTAAAGAACTCATGTTGTAAATAATTATATACAGCATTAATATTATTTACTCCCCATAGGTAGTACATATTAACTAAATGCTTCATCATCATTGCAATGAATCCTGATAATTTCATTCCCATTAAGTTAGCAACACAGTATCTTCCCCCGATTGAAACCATAAATCCATGATAATTTCCTTTGAATTTTTCCATTTCTTTATTTTCAATTGAGGCAATTATATTTGTAACTGCAGTATTAGCTGTTTGTTCTGCTGCTTCAACTATTTGTGGAGTACCCTTGCCTGCTTCTTCTTCAAAGTAAGCCATATCCCCAACAACATAAACATCTTTCTTTCCTACAGCTTGCATATATTCATTAGTTTGTAATCTTCCAGCTCTAGCTGTTTCTAAGCCATATTCTTTAGCATCTTGATTTCCTTGTATTCCACAAGTCCAAATTAATGTTCTTGTACTTATTTCTTCTCCACCTTTTAAAGTTATCTTATCTTCACTAACTTCAACTATTGGTGAATTCTTTAATACTTCTACTCCATGTTTAACCATATACTTTTCAGCTTTATCTGCTTGTTTTCTATCTAACATATTTAAGATAGTTCCCATAGCTTCAACAACTTTTAAAGTAACTTCTGTTTCATCAACATTGTATTCTCTTGCTAATCTACTCTTCCATTCTAGAAGTTCTCCAGCCATTTCAATACCAGTAAAACCTGAACCTGCTACTATAAACGTAAGCATTTCCTTTCTCTTACTAGCATCTCTTTCTAATCTTGCTTTTGCAAACATATCTTCAATATGATGTCTTATTTTTAGTGCATCTTCAAATGACCATAGGGTAAATCCATTTTCTTTTACTCCAGGTACTCCAAAGAAAGCAGGTTCACTTCCTGTACCTATAACTAGATAGTCATATGAATACTCTCCATATGTTGTTTTTACAACTTTAGAGTCTGTATCAACCTTCTCTATGAAATCAGTTACAACTTTAACTTTTGTTTTACCGAAAATTTTGCATAATTCAACTTGTACTGATTCTGGATGAACTCTTCCACCAGCAACTTCATGTAATTCTGTCATTAATGTGTGATATGGATTCCTATCTATTAACGTTATCTCCACATCATTATTTTTTTTATATTTCTTAGCTAATTTCTTAGCAGCATGGACACCACCATATCCCGCACCAAGAACAAGTATCTTATTTTTTGACATGTCGCACCCTTCCTTTCAACTCAAATAATTCAAAATAGCATATTTAATTCTATACACTAATCATTAATATGTCTATATTATGAAAAATATTTTTTTGTCGAATTTTTAACAATATATTTAGGGTTTTTTAAACGTTTTTTTCTTTAGAATCCTTATATTATCTAATCTACAGGTGATTGTTTATATTTTAACACTATTAGTTTTACTTATGCTTCATAAGAATTTCGAATACCAATTTCATTATATTTTGTGTATAATTAAACCGTAATTTAAAACATTTAAACATAAATTAAATACATTTGAGGGGGATTTTTTATGAAATCAAGAAGAGTTATAAGCTTATTAGCTGTTGCTGCTTTAGCAACTACTATATTTGTAGGATGTGGTTCTAAAGAAGCCGGATTAAAAGATGGTACATATACTAAAACATCTGAAGCTGATGAAAGAGGATATACTTCTTCAATAGAAATAGAAGTTAAAGATGGAAAAATCGCTACTGTTAAGTACGATGAAGTTTCAGCTGATGGAGTAAGCAAATTAGATGATGAAGCTTACAACACTAAGATGAAAGAAGTTTCAGGAAGCAACCCTGTAGAAGCTATCCCAGCTTTAGAAGCTTCTTTAGTTGAAAAGCAAGATGTTGCTGCTGTTGATGCTGTAACAGGTGCTACTAGCACTTCAGATAAATTTAAAGCTTTAGCAGAAGAAGCTTTAGCAGAAGCTAAGTAATTACTGTTGAAAAATAGGACTTTAGGCTCTTGTCTAAAGTCCTTTGTTATTTATATATATTTTTGCTAATAATAATATTAATTATTATCAAATTAGGAGGATTTTTATGACAAAAAAAACACTAAAAAAACTCGTTTTTTACCTTTTGTTAATTTTTTCTCTTGGAATTTTGGCTGGTTGTTCAAATAATAACAAAGTAATGGAGCCTTTATCTAGAAGCGAAATATTAATGGGTACCGTAGTAACCGTAACTCTTTATGATAGCAATGATGAAGAAGTGTTAAATAAAGTCTTTACTAAAGTTAAAGAGCTTGAATCTACTTTAAGTATTAATGAAAATGGTACATTAGTAGATAAAATAAATGAATCTGCTGGCATTACTCCTGTAAAAGTAGATGATGACACATATACTCTTGTGAAAAAAGGAGTAGAATATTCAAAACTTTCAAATGGATTATTTGATATTTCTGTAGGACCTATAGTAAAGCTTTGGAACATAGGACTTCCTGAGGCGAAAGTTCCTACTCAAGAAGAAATCAATGAGAAACTTCCACTTATTGGATATCAGGATATTGAACTTAATGATACTGATAAGACAATTTATTTAAAAAGAAAAGGTATGATGATAGACTTAGGCGGAATAGCTAAAGGATATACAGCAGATGTAATTTCAGATATATTAACTGAACAAGGTGTTAAGAGTGCCATAATAGATTTAGGTGGAAATATCTTTGCTCACGGTAAAAAGCCTAATGGTGATGAATGGAGAATAGGAATCCAAAATCCATATTCTGAACGTGGTGATCAAATTGGCGTTCTTACTACTAGTAATAAGTCTATCGTTACTTCTGGTATATATGAGAGATATATTGAACAAGATGGGGTTAAATATCATCATATTTTAAGCCCTAAAACTGGATACCCTTACGATAATGAAATTGCAGGAATTACAATAGTAAGTGATAAATCTGTTGATGGAGATGCACTATCTACCTCTGTATTTGCAATGGGGGTGGAAGAAGGCATGAAGTTTGTCAATTCCCTAGATGGTATAGATGCAATATTTATCACTAAAGATAAAAAAGTTTATATAACTAATGAACTAAAAAATATTTTTAAATTAACTGATTCTGATTTTACCTTAGAAAATTAATATTAAAAGGATTAAGAATAATTATTTACTCCTTATCAAATATTAAAATAACAAAAAAGTCCCTTATCATTTAAGGGACTCTTTGTTATTTAATTATTAAATACTAACAATTGCAACCGCCTTGTCCATGATCTCCAGGTTTATTTTCAGATTGATCTGGTTTTCCTATACATTTACCATTAAATGAAGATGTTTCTAATTCAGTATATCTTATTACTATATTGTCTTTATATATCTTTAACATATACTTTGTATTTGGGCATAATGGTCCCAATAAGAATTGTCCATGACAGTCTGTGAAAGTGTGAGTCAAAGGATAAGGATATCTGTAACCTTCAACTACTTGTAGTAATTTAACTACTGCATCTACTACAGGCATTCTATTACAGTCTAAAACTGTTCCAAATATAACTGATCTTTTTTCCTCTGGTAATTTAATTATTGCTTCAATTTGTTCGTTACATCTTGTCTTTAATTCACATGATGCTATTCTTCCGCTCATAACTTTGCCTCCTAAGTTTTGAAAATAAGTTTTTTGTTATTTATACTATAGTTTATTCCGTTAACACTAAAATGTGATTTAATAGTTATATTTTTCTTTAAAAATTCCTAAGGCTACTTATCTTTAATAATTCTACAAAATAAAAAAGACTAGTTCCTTGAACATTCTCTGTAACATTTTTATGTTACAGTTCAGTTCATTTTCGAACTAGTCTATTATATTAACTCTTTGCTTCTAATTGTACATTAAATGTTTTATTTTCACCATTTCTAACTACTTCCACACTAACTATATCGCCCTCTTCTTTAGTGTCTCTAATAGCTTTTAACTCATCAAAAGTCTTAATTCTTTTACCGTCAAATTTAACGATTAAATCTCCACCTTGTAGTCCTGCCTTTTCTGCTGGAGAAAACTCTGTTACTTGAACTATATATAATCCTTCATCCATATTATATTGTTTAGCAAGCTCTGAATTAATTTCTCTTATTGATATTCCTAGATTTAAAATAGGTTTGGATAATGATTCTATTCTATCTTTAACTTCATCTATTGGAATAGAGAATCCTATTCCTTCAACTTCATCTGAAGCTATTTTCATATTATTGATTCCCACTACTTCACCCTTTGTATTAACTAAAGGACCACCACTATTACCTGGGTTTATTGCTGCATCTGTTTGTATTAAATTTAATTGTACACCAGAACTTGTTTCTACTGTTCTATTTACTGCACTTACGATTCCACTAGTAACAGTTTGATTAAATTCTTTAGATAAAGGAGTACCAATTGCTATAACTTGTTCTCCTGGCTTTAATGCATCTGAATCTCCAAGTTCAACTACTGCTGGAACTTTTACACTATCATCACTTATCTTTAACATTGCTACATCTTGATTTTCATCGTAATTAACAACCTTAGCTTTGACGTCTCTTCCATCAGATAATGTTACTGTCACTTCCTTAGCGCCTTCAATTACATGATAATTAGTTAAGATATAACCTTCCTCATTTATTATAAATCCAGAACCTATCCCCTCTGTTTCTTGAGGTATAATTCCACTATAATCAATTACTCCACTAACAGATACAACAACTACTGCTGGTGCGACCCTTTCAAAAGCTTCACTAGCTGTTAACGCTTCTGAATCAGTATTGAATGTTTGAGGATTTTCAGTTATAACTTTATTATTTGATCCATTAATGTAATTTTTCATTATATAATAAGTACTTCCACCACCTATAGCTCCGCCTAACAATCCCACTATAAGAGCCAAAGCTATAAATTTAAATGTACCTTTTTTCTTTTTTTTCTTTGGTTTATTTGAAATATCATTTATCGGATGGACATAAGATTCTTTCTCAAAACTATGATCTTCATAAGTATTTTCTTGTTTGTCTATTAATTCTTTATCCCTGTTTACATCTTCATAATTTTCTACATCATATATATTATCTTCATTCATTTGAAAGTCCTCCTAAAATATTAATAATTCCTATTACAATTATTAATATAACCCTTCTCTGTGACAATTATATGACATATATCTAACAAAATTAATTTATTTAATTATTTTTTTGTAGTCTTTCTATCTCATTAGCTTGTTTAATAACTTGTCTTATTCCTGTTATTACTGTATCAGGCTCGTACATAGAGACAATACTCTCTTCATAATCAACATTATAAACTTTGGTTAGATCTTCATCTCCTAAATTAGATAAGACTTCTTGTCCAGGTTTAGCTATTAAGTAATAAGGCTTTCCTGAAAATACACCATCCTCCTGACTAAAGTTATTACCAGATGTTATATTTTTATTTTCATTACTTACAGCTTTATTATAACTAGCTTTTGTTCTATGAGCTTTGAATTCTTCTAATGCGTTCTCATCAAGCTTATTTTCAAATTCATCAGTACTGCAAGCTAAATTAATCTTATCTAGTAATGTTGTGAGCCCTATTTCGGAACCAATTTTTTCTACATTTCTTCTAAATTTGTCAAAAAACATACTTCTTTTATATTGATCAGTATTAATTTCATCTTCAACTAAAGGATTTACTAAAACTATACCTGCTACTAAGTCTGGATAAGCTTTAGTAAACTCTGTCAATACAAGGCTACCGTATTCCTCTCCTACTAATATATATGGAGCCGGTACACCAGCTTTTTTTAGTAATAACCTTAAATCTTCAGCTTGTTCTTTAGGTGTTCTTATCGATCCACTATCACTAAAGCCATATCCTCTTCTATTATATGTAAAAGTTACAACGTCTCCATAATCCGATACTAATTTTTCTGATATCTCATTCCATTGATTTAAGTTAGTACCAATATTACCATCAAAGATTATAGTATATTTACCTTCCCCATCTAATTTAAAATCTAATCTTTTATCATTAACTCTTACATAGTCAACTCTTTCTTTTAATGTTTCTTTTGTAATAAAATTACTTACTCTTTGAAATATAAAGCCAACTGATAATACTATTAATATTATAAGAATAATCTTTTTAGCTCTATCCTTTGGATTTAATTGTATTTTCATATTTACTTTATAAAGCCCATTTGAATGTGGCAAAAGTTTCACTTATACCATCCCCCCTATAGATTATAACTTTAAGTTTGGCTTTGCATTTATATTTAAAGGAGCTTCTAATCCCTTAATAAAATTGAAATAAGCCGCACTTCCTATCATTGCTGCATTATCTGTACATAAGATTTGTGACGGAAATAATACCTTTATTCCCTCTTTAGAAGCTGATTTTATCAAAGCTTCTCTTAAGGCAGAATTTGAAGCAACCCCTCCTGCAATAGCTATTTTATCCACATTCTTTTGTCTACATGTTTTTAAAACATTTTGTTTCAAAACATCTATTACTGCTTTTTGGAATGATGCAGCTACATCTGCTTTATTTATTTCTATATTTTGCATCTTACATTTATTTAAATAATTCAACACAGCTGACTTAACTCCACTAAAAGAGAAATCTAAGGTATCATCATGAAAGTTTGCTTTCGGAAACTCAATAGCATTTTCATTACCCTCTTTAGCTAACTTATCTATCTTAGGTCCACCTGGGTATCCAAGTCCTAGTGCTCTTGCAACCTTATCATAAGCTTCACCTGCTGCATCATCTCTTGTTTGACCTATTACCTCATATTCACCATAATCTTTAACATGAACTATAAATGTATGCCCTCCTGATACTACTAATGATACAAATGGAGGCTTTAAATCCTTATGCTCTATATAGTTAGCACAAATATGTCCTTCAATATGATTTACACCTACTAAAGGTTTTTTTAATGAATATGATAATCCTTTTGCATATTGTAATCCTACTAATAAAGCTCCAACTAAACCTGGGCCATATGTAACTCCAATAGCATCTATATCTTCTAATTTAACATTTGCCTCTTCTAAAGCTTCAGTAACTACACCATTAATAACTTCAATATGCATTCTTGATGCAACTTCCGGAACTACTCCCCCATACTTTTTGTGGGTTTCAATTTGAGAAGCAATTATATTTGATAATACTTCTCTGCCATCTTTTACTATTGCTGCTGATGTTTCATCACAACTTGATTCTATTGATAAAATTAATTTACTTTCCATCTATTTTTTACCTCTTATTTATTTTTCTATTCCTTAGTTATATTGTATAAGCCATTCAATTATTGTATATTAAAATAAAGCTATTAGCTTATCATATATTTCTTTCGTTTCATTGATTATTATATAATGAATAACAAAAATATTCATTAATTTTTGTTAGAATTAATGGATTTTTAAGGATATCTAAAATTTTAAAGGAGTTTTTAAATGAATACATATGCTAAGATAGTTGTACCTGGATCCCCTATAACAAAATCTAATTTTAAACTTCACAATAAAGATGGTAGAGCTATTCTTCCTAGCAATACTGGAAAATCACATGATAGATATGCTATTTACGAAGAAAAAATAGCATACTATGCTAGATTACAAAATCCTGGAGTTATATTAGAAGAGTCCCTTATAGCTATATTAAAAGTTTATTATAAAAGTGAAAAAAGGCATCCAGATACTGCAAACATAACTAAAAGTATTTTTGACGGAATAGAGAAGAGTGGTCTTATAGTTAATGATGCCCAAATAACTAGAATAATTACAGAAGAGTTTTATGATAAAGAAAATCCTCGCTTTGAGCTTGAATTCTTCGGTGAAAGTAAATATGAAGTTTCTTACTCAATTAAAGAGAAGGCAGAGTATAGTGATAAGAAAATATACTCAAGTCTAAAGAAAAACCCCGCCACTAGATTAATAAAAAATGCATCTACCAAAAAAGAAGATAATAGTAATGCTTTAATTTGTGATTTTTGCAATAAAAAAATTAAAGAAGAAAATATAATTAGAGGAAATGGTGGAAAAACACTAGTGTGTAGAAATTGCTTTAATAAATTGTTTTAATTGAGGTGAATATATTGAACCATAATAATTTTATATTTATAGGCGATAGTTTAACCTTTGGGTATGGAGTAAATAAAAATAAATGTTGGATAGAAATTTTAAGAGATTCTATTCTATCTTCAAGTATAAATCTTAATATTATTAATAAAGGAATTAATGGAAATACAACTACAGATATGCTAAATAGATTTACTGAGGATGTAATTAAATTAAATCCATATACAGTATTTATAATGGGGGGAACTAATGATTTATTATCTAATAGGCATTTAAGTTTAATACTTGATAATATTGAATTAATGATAAAAGAGGCGCAAACAAAGACTAATAATATAATCATAGGAATTCCTCCAAGAATTGTAAAGGAAGATGCATATAGATTATTTATGCCCTCTTCAACTTATGATTATTGTGAAAATACTCTTCCTATTTTAAGAGATAAGTTAATAAAGCTTTGTGAAAGCTATAAAGTTAAATACATTGACTTTTATAATCTAACTGCAAATTTAAATCAAAAAGAAATATATTTAGATGGCATTCATCTAAATGAGAATGGCCATAAAATTTTATTTGAATCATTTATAAAAATGCTAGATTTAGATATAAATAAATAGCTAACAATTATAATGGAGCTGCCAAGGCAGCCTCATTATTAATACACATATTTTTTTAAATACTTAGATACTAATTCTCCCACCCTATATCCGTCTTCTCCACTTTTAAAAAGATCTCTATCTCTAGTTAATACTGTTCCACAAGCAAATATTCCTTTTGCTGAAGTTTCATTATTTTTAACTATAAGACCTCTTCTCTCATCTATATCAATTTTGGCTTTTCTAGCAAAAGATATTTCTGGAAAATATCCAACAGTTAATACTACAGAATCACACTCTATAGTTGTTATACTTTTATCTTCTTTATTTTCTATATCGATACTTTCTACTCTTTCATTTCCATGTAAGTCAACTACTCTACTATTTTCTATAATATTAATATTCATATCTTCAATAAATCTTTCCCATCTATTATTTAAAGGTCTTCTATAAGATTTATCTATTATTGCATTGACTTTAGCACCTTCTATTATTAACCTCATAGCTAAAATTAATGACCAATTATTCTTACCTAGTATAACAACTTTTTTTCCTGGTAAGTATCCTTGTAAATTAATAAGCTTATGTGCAGAAACCAAAGTATATATTCCAGTATATTTATGAATAGGTATATTAATATTACCTGTAAACTTTTCTCGACATCCTGATGCTATGATAATTGCTTTAGCTTTAACATCTTGTATTCCTTCATTAGGATTTACATAAGTAACTATCTTATTGGTGGTAAGCTCTAAAACCTCAGTATCAAGTTTATATTCTCCACCATGTGCCTTAAATTCTCTAATAAGTTCACTACCTAGCTCTGGACCAGTAACATCTTTTCCTAAATAATACTTTCCAAAGCCACCATGTATGAATAAATTTAAGTTTCCACCTAAATCGCTATTTCTTTCTAGTAGTAATACTTTTTTAATTCCATGTTGAAGAGCAGAAACCCCTGCTGAAAGTCCAGATGCTCCTCCTCCAATTATTATTAAATCATATTGAAGCATATGTAACCTCCAATCAATTATAAATAAAATACATCTAATATTATATCATAAACAATAACTAAATATAATATCGGTTACAATAATCATTTGCTATTAAAATCATTAAGTTTTTAATTATAAAAACTTAATAAAATCTTGTTTGATTTATATAAACCTCTATACTATAATTTAAGTATTATTGACTAGAGAAAGGAAATTAATAGACTTAATAATCAGTCTGTTAATTAAGGTGATTACATATTGAAAAAAATTTTAGAAGCATTAAAGAATAAAACTCTAAATACTTTAAATTTTGATGGTATAATGAGAATCATTTTATTCTTAATCCCTTTTATATCTATCATATTAAAGTGCATAGTATTTCAGGGCTATGTAATTAATGAAGATCCCTACAGCTTAAACTTTTCAGCTGGGCTTGATTCAGCAAAACCCTTTATTAATTATTATTATGCTTTTACTTTAATATTTCTAAGTTTCTCATTGTTATTCAAAGGTAAAGGCAGAGTTATTTACTTATTTATTATAGATATAATAATAACAGCACTTATATTTTTAGATTTAGGTTATTTTAGAGGCTTCTTAACTATGCCTTCAGCTTTATTATTAACTCAAACAGCTAACCTTGATAACATGGGTGGGACTATATCATCAATGTTTAGTAAAATGGACTCTTTGCTACTAATTGATTTTATTATTTTAGCCATTTTTGTTTTCTTTACCAGAAAATCTTATACGAGAGTAAAAAGACGAGCACCTATAGCATTTATAGTAATATTACTGTCCAGTATATTATATATAGCTTATGTTCCATTTAACTTAAATATATTAAAAAATGAAGATGTGAAAAATGGTTACATATTCTCAAATTATGATCCTACAAATACAGCCAGATATTTTTCACCAATAGGATATCATATTTTTGATGTTTATAATGTATATAAAGATTCTAAGCCATACGAACTTACTGAAGAAGATACTGCTCAAATAAGTCAATTTTTCGAACAAAAAGAGAATTTACCTGATAATAAGTACGCTGGAATGTTAGAAGGCAAAAATCTTTTAGTTATACAAGTAGAATCTTTAGAAAGCTTTGTAGTTGGTAAAGAAATAAATGGACAAAAAATAACACCAGTTATGGATGAATTGATTAGTAAAGGTCTTTATTTCCCTAATATTTATGAGCAAGTAAATGAGGGTACGAGTTCAGACGCAGACTTAATGATAAATACGTCAATGTTCCCATTAAGAAGAGGTAGTACTTTCTTTAGATATCCTTCAACAGAATATAATTCTCTTCCAAATTTATTAGAAGAAAAAAATTATAATACTATTGCAATACATCCAGATAAAGGATCTTTTTGGAACTATGTAAATGGTCTTACTGGAATTGGATTTGACAAATTTGTAGATTATTACTCTTTCGATATTGATGAAGAAATTGGTCTTGGATTGTCTGATGAGAGTTACTTCAGACAAGTAGTTCCAATGTTAAAGGAATTACAAGAACCTTTCTATGCATTTACAGTAACATTAACTAGCCATGGACCATTTGACTTACCTGAAGAAAAAAGAGTATTGAACTTAGAAGATGAATTAGATAAAAATGAACTTGGTGGATATTTTGAAAGCATTAAGTACACAGATGCTCAAATAGGCAATTTCTTAGAACAATTAGATAAAGAAGGTTTATTGGATAATACAGTAGTAGTTATTGAAGGTGATCATACTGGAATTCATAAATACTATAACAGTTCAATAGAAAAATTATCAACTAAGGAAGACTGGTATTTAGATAATGGTAACAAAACAATGCCATTTATAATTTGGTCTAAGGATATGAATGAAGGAAAGACTTTTGATACCATAGGTGGGCAAGTAGATATTATGCCAACCATGTTATATCTACTTGGTGTAGAAAATGATAAATATATAAATACAGCTTTAGGAAGAAATCTTTTAAATACTAATAAATCCTTTGCTGTTCTTACTAATCTTGATGTTGTAGGAGAAAACCTTACAGATGAAGAAAAAGAAATTTATAAAAATATAGTTGATTTATCAGATAAAATGATAAGAGCTAATAAGACAACTATTAATTCAAATAAATAGATATTTAAATAGTAAATAAAGAAACTCAGCTTATAAACTGAGTTTCTAAATAAATATAATTATTATATGCTTAATTACTTTCCAGCTATACTTAAACCTTCAACTATTATTGATGGGCTTCCAACACTACTCATTGGAAATTTCAAGTCAGAACCTATTTCAACAACATTTTTTAATAACTCAAAGAAATTTCCTGCAACTGTTATTTGCTCAACAGGGAAATCTTTCTTACCATCTTTAATATAGAATCCTTTTGCTGCTAGTGAAAAGTCTCCTGTTATAGAATTTGCTCCAGAATGCAGTCCAGCAAATTCAGTAATTAATAACCCTTCTCCAACCTCTTTTAATAATTCTTCAAAGGATTTATCTCCTTTTTGAATATAGAAGTTAGTTGGTGAAACACCTACTGATGAAGCATAAGAACTCTTAAATCCATTGCCTGTTGACTTTGTATTTCCTTTATAAGCAGTTTTTAAATTATGAAGTAATGTCATTAATTTTCCTTCATGGATTATATCCTTTTTCTTAGTCGCTACTCCTTCATCATCAAATGGAACTGATGCTAATCCCTTCTCTAAATGTGGATTGTCTAGTAAGGTTACCTTTTCACTTGCTATGATTTCTCCCTCTTTATCCTTTAATAAACTTAATCCCTTTTGCGCTGCATCCCCACTGAATACTCCTGCAAAGGTTGATAGTATTGAAACCATAGCTTCATTATTAATTATAGTTTTATACTTACCAGAAGGTATAGATTTACCCCCTATTCTTGAAACAGCTTCATTAATCCCATCTTTAGCTAATTTCTTAGGATTTACTTCTTCTAAAGAATTAGCCGTTACATAGCCCATTCCGTCGAGCATATTATCACCATCTTTTATAATTGGAACTACATATGCACTAAGTAAATTAGATTTATTTTCTAGATTTAATCCCTTAGAATTAATTATTCCATATTTTGAATTGCTATAGCCTATTCCGCATCCCTCAAAACTTACAACCCTCTGGTCTAGCGCTTTAGCCTCTTTCTCCATCTCTAGTGCTAACTCTATTAACCTATCTGCTGGAAGATTTTCTAAAGCCTTATAATAGGTACTAACTTCTGCATATTCGTTATCTCCTTCATAGATAAATTGAATATCTTCATTTTCAATAGCTAGAGCACTTTCTTTAGCATTCTTGACTAACATTTCTATAGCATCTTCATCTAATATTTCAGTATAAGAATATCCAATTTTCTCATTTATCTTTCCTCTAAAAGATAATCCATAAGAAGTTGTTAAATTATATTTCTCAACCTCTTCTTTATAAATATTTATGCTTAAACTCTCTCTATCTACATAGTAAACTTCATATTCATCAAATCCATTATTTTTAGCTTTTTCAAATAATTTATCAATAAATTCTTTTAATTCCATGTCCTATTCCCCCCTTATCTTCCACCTACTGTAATTTCTTTTACTCTAATCATTGGCTGCCCTACATTAGTTGGTATACTTCCTGATATAGAACCACACATTCCCTGACCTTGTGCAAAGTTCTTGCCTACCATATCTATATTCATTAATACTTCACTGCCCTTACCTATAAGGCTTGCACCTCTAACAGGCTCTTGTATTTCACCATTTTTAACAATATACCCTTCAGATACAGCAAAGTTAAATTCTCCAGTAACTGGATTAACTGATCCTCCACCCATTTTCTTCGCATATAATCCTTCAGAAATTGACTTAATTATTTCTGCTTCATCATCATTTCCAGCAGCAATATAAGTATTTGTCATTCTAGAAGTAGGTGCAAATTTATAGTTCTGTCTTCTTGAACTTCCTGTTGCCTCCATCCCCATTCTTCTACCATTTAATTTATCTATTAAATATCCTTTCAATATTCCATTTTCAATTAAAACATTTTTTCTAGTTTTATTTCCTTCATCATCGATATTTAATGATCCCCAAGCATTAGGAATAGTCCCATCATCGATTGCCGTTACTTTAGTTGAAGCTATTTGCTTTCCAAGCATATCTGTAAATACTGAATTCCCCTTTGCAACTGCAGTTGCTTCTAAAGAGTGACCACAAGCCTCGTGGAATATAACCCCACCAAATCCATTATCAATCGCAACTGTCATTTTACCAGCTGGACAATTTTTAGCATGTAACATAGTATAAGCAATTCTTGAAGCTTCTCTACCATAATATTCGGGATCAACATCATCAAATAATTCAAAGCCTTTATGAGCTCCTGGCCCTTCGTATCCTGTTTGATTTTCACCATTAGCAGAAGCAACTGAACTTATCATAAATCTTGTTCTTACTCTCTTATCTTCTGTTAATAATCCTTCAGTATTCGCTATTAAAATATTTTGTTCCTTATCCAAATATCCAACTGATACTTGTGATATTTCATCATGGTACTCTTTCGCTGCCTTATATCCAGACTTCATTACATTAATTTTTTTATCTATACTTATAGAAGATGGGATATATATTATGGGGTTATTATTGTAAACTTCTTTTCTATTTAAAACTATACTTATATCTTCTTTTAATTCTCCAAGAGCTAATGCTGCCTTTTCAGCAGTATCTAATAATGCAGATAAACTTGTATTATTAGTATAAGCATACACGCTCTTAAATCCTTTAAAAATTCTTATTCCTATTCCATGTGTTCTTCCTGATATAGAGTTTTCAACTTTGCCATTTAAAATACTTATAGATGTATCTATAGAATCTTCTTCAAATATTTCTGCAAAATCCCCTCCAGTTATTAAACATCTAGCTAAAACACTAGATAATATATCTTTTGACAACATAATTTATTCCTCCTCCATATTAATTACTCTACCTTCTTTAAAAGCTCTTGCCCATGTATCAACATATGACCCACTTGCCCATTCTGACATTATAACACTTTCCCCTTCATTTAGATCCATACTCATTAATGGATTTCCTTTTATGCTTCTCCCCTCTAATTCATACACAAATAATTTATTGTTGAATATAATTATTGCAACTCTTCCAGTAGGAGATGTATATGCATCCTCTATAAATGGAAAACTTCCCTTTAAATCCTTCCATGGTATTAATAATGTATCATAATTCAATATTTTCTTACTTGGATTTATCGATAACTTGAAATCTAAACCCTCTTCATTAGAATTTTGTGATGAAATTTTTCCTACTAATGTCCACTTTCCTTCTATTCTTTTTATTGTAAAATTAGTATAATCTACTTCTTTATTTAATGTACTTTTTAGCTCTGATGTTAAACTATCATATTCTTCGTTGAAATCTCTTTCATATTTTTGTTTAACTTCATTAGAATAAATTTCTTCTATGCTAAGCCCTTCAAATGAATTTATATTATCAATAGGAATTGTAATATACATAGGAAATACATTATTAAAATAATCTCCCTCAAATCTCTCAATAGAAATATAATCATTTGAAATAAAGTTTATATCCTTATATAAATTTATTGTTTTCTCTCTTACTAATTGTGAATCTTCCCTACTATCTATTGGTTTCGCTATAAAGTATTCATTATGGACATTTTCAGTATTACTTACTTTATTTTCAATTGTCCATATACCATTTAATCTTGGGAAAATAATATTATTCTTTTCTAAAACAGGCTCTAATTTATCATCCTTAAATGATATCCATAAAGTTCTATAACTTGCCTCTGAAAAACTTCCATCTTCCATTTTTATTCTTGGAGTTTTTAAAGCTATCATTACTCCTACATCGCTATTATAATCTTCCTCTAATACCTCTGCCTCAATTTGATTTCTTGAATAATTTTCTACTTCTATAGGATTTATATCTTCTCTAACTAGCTTTAATAATAAACCTGAATAAAATAGGTACCCATTATTATCATCTATAACTATGAATTCTCCTACTAATTTATTTGAGTCTATTACTGAAATTATATCTAACTTATTTGACGATTCTATAATATCTTTTAGTTTAAGATCTAATTCATAAGATAGAACATAGCTTCCATCTACAACTTTAAGCTTAAAACTAGGATTTTGATAGGATTTGTTAAAAATAGATATTTTGTTTTTAGATATACTAATTAACGAATTTTTTTGTGACAATATTTCATCCTTATTTTCGATTTCATCATCAATAATGTTTATATCTTCAATTTTCCAAGTTCCACTTATAATTAAATTTTCATTATTCGGTGCTTTTATAGATTGTGTATCTTTTCCATTTACTTTACTACAACCAATATTAATTGTAAATATGAAAATCAATATCAAAGAAAAAAACACTTTTAAAGTTTTCATATTATTCCTCCTTAATTATTGGAATAATAACCTCAGCCTTTGTTCCTATTCCTAATTCACTGTATATATTAAATTCTCCATGATGGAGCTTTATTATTTCATCACATATAGATAATCCTATACCATTTTTAGAGTTAGAGTTCTTACCCTTAAAGAACTTTTCTTTAACCCTAGGCAAATCCTCTTCAGATATTCCGCATCCATCATCCTCAATGACAAATTTAATTTTTTCATCATCAGTTAGTGTTTTAAATAATACTTTCCCTCCAGAACCAGTAAATTTAAATGCGTTATCTAGTATATTTATAAAAACTTGTTTTAATCTATTACTATCTATAAAAATATTTCCACTAGCTTCATAAATAAACTTTAAATCAATCCCCTCTTTATGTGCCCTTGGAGACATAAAAGATTGAATATGATTAATAAATTCTATGATATTTACCTCCCTTAGCTCTATACTTACGTTTTCATTTATGAGTCTAGAAAAATCTAATAGTTCTTCAACCATTAATGATAACCTATCTGTTTCTTTTTCTATTATTTTAAATCCTAATTCTAAGGTTTCCTTATCTGTTTCTTCACTATTTAATGTTATAGCCCATCCTTTAATAGCAGTTAAAGGAGTTCTCAATTCATGAGAAACTTGTGAAATAAATTCATTTTTCAATTGTTCTCTGGTAGATATCTCATTTGCCATAAAGTTTAAAGTATTTGATAACTGTCCAATTTCATTTTGACTGACAATCTCACTTCTAATATTTAAATTCCCACTTCCCATTTTTTCTGCAACTTGATTTAAATATTTTATAGGCCTTATAATGCTGTTAGCCAAAACTATACTTAATAGAACTCCTAACAATAATACTCCAATAGATATACTTGAAAATATAAGCATTATATTTCTTATAATCCCATCAATCTCTTCTAATGAGGTAATAAATCTAATTACTCCTATTATTTCACCATCAATCTCTAACGGATATGATACTGCCATCACTTTTTTATCAAAGTAATCTACTTTTCCAATCCATCTTGATGCTTCTCCATGAAGTGCTTTATCTACATCAGGAGCATTTATCAACTTATTGTCTTTTATTCCTATAGAATCCATTAGCAAATTACCAGTAGAATCAAATATTTCAACCTGCGCATTATTATCATTCCAAAAAGCATCTACATTATCATAAATATTTTCTACTAAAGACCTATAAGAAAAATACTTATTATAGAAATTCATTGAAACTTCTATTCTACTTTTTAAAATTGATTCCATATTATCATAATAATATTTTCTTATAAATACCATGAGCAATATATTCAATACTATAACAGTAGAAAAAATAATTATTACTATACCTCTTAGTAGCTGATTTTTTATACTTTTCATACCTTTGACTTCCACCTATAACCTATCCCCCATACAGTTTCAATATAATCTGGTGTAGAAGGCTTATCTTCAATCTTTGCTCTTAGCCTTCTGATATTTACATCTATAATTTTGGCATCACCAAAATAGTTCTTTCCCCATACTAAATCTAATAGTTCATCTCTACTAAAAGCTTTGTTAGGATTTTCAAAAAATATTTTCATCAATAAATATTCCTTTGGAGTAACATCTATTTCGATATTGTTTTTTAATAATTTTTGAGAATAAAGATCTATAACAAATGGGCCAAGTTTTAATTTTTCTTTATCATCTTCTCCTAGCCTCCTAAGCAATGCTTTTACTCTTAATACTACTTCTAATGGATTAAAGGGCTTAACTATATAATCGTCTGCACCATATTCTAATCCCATAATTTTATCCATATCCTGTCCCTTCGCTGTAAGCATAATAATTCCCATTTCTGAAAAGTTATTTCTCAATTCATTGCAAACCATGAATCCATCAATTCCAGGTAACATTACATCTAAGATTGCTATCTTAGGTTGCTCCTTATTAGCTAACTCTAATCCTTCTTCACCACTTGCTGCTTCAATAACAGTAAAATTATTTCTTTGTAAATTTATTTTTAAAAAGCCTCTTATACTTTCTTCATCTTCTACTAATAAAATTTTATTCATTCTCTCCCCCCTAAGCTATAGTTTATACTACATAAATAAATTATACCCTAAATATATCAATAAATGTAAAAAAAGAGTTTTATAACAATAGATTTAAAATCTACTCTTATAAAACTCTTTAAAATATAAAATGGCTCCGTGGAGAGGATTCGAACCTCCAACCTATCGGTTAACAGCCGAGTGCTCCACCATTGAGCTACCACGGAATATTTTATTTTCAGAGTGTTCTCTGAAAATTGCACATGAATTAATAACTATATTTTATTGGTCAAGCCCTCGACCTATTAGTATCAGTCAGCTAAATATGTTACCACACTTACACCTCTGACCTATCAACCTTGTGTTCTTCAAGGGGTCTTACTAGCTTATGCTATGGGAAATCTCATCTTGAGGGGGGCTTCACGCTTAGATGCTTTCAGCGTTTATCCCTTCCCGACTTAGCTACCCAGCCATGCTCCTGGCGGAACAACTGGTGCACCAGAGGTCAGTCCATCCCGGTCCTCTCGTACTAAGGACAGCTCCTCTCAAATTTCCTACGCCCGCGACGGATAGGGACCGAACTGTCTCACGACGTTCTGAACCCAGCTCGCGTGCCGCTTTAATGGGCGAACAGCCCAACCCTTGGGACCTACTACAGCCCCAGGATGCGACGAGCCGACATCGAGGTGCCAAACCTCCCCGTCGATGTGGACTCTTGGGGGAGATCAGCCTGTTATCCCCGAGGTAGCTTTTATCCGTTGAGCGATGGCCCTCCCACGAGGTACCACCGGATCACTAAGCCCGACTTTCGTCCCTGCTCCACTTGTGGGTGTCGCAGTCAGGCTCCCTTCTGCCTTTGCACTCTACGAACGATTTCCGACCGTTCTGAGGGAACCTTTGGGCGCCTCCGTTACTTTTTAGGAGGCGACCGCCCCAGTCAAACTGCCCACCTAACAATGTCCCGTCACCAGATTCATGGCGTCCGGTTAGAATCCCAATACTGTCAGGGTGGTATCCCAAGGTTGACTCCACCAAGGCTGACGCCCTAGTTTCTCAGTCTCCCACCTATCCTGTACAGACAATATCGGAACTCAATGCTAAGCTACAGTAAAGCTCTACGGGGTCTTTCCGTCCAATCGCGGGTAGCGAGCATCTTCACTCGCACTACAACTTCGCCGGATTTGCAGTTGAGACAGTGCCCAAGTCATTACGCCATTCGTGCGGGTCAGAACTTACCTGACAAGGAATTTCGCTACCTTAGGACCGTTATAGTTACGGCCGCCGTTTACTGGGGCTTAAGTTCACACCTTCGCTTGCGCTAAGTGTTCCCCTTAACCTTCCAGCACCGGGCAGGCGTCAGCCCCTATACATCAGCTTACGCTTTAGCAGAGACCTGTGTTTTTGCTAAACAGTTGCTTGGGCCTATTCTCTGCGGCCTGCTCTCGCAGGCACCCCTTCTCGCGAACTTACGGGGTCAATTTGCCTAGTTCCTTAACTGCAATTCTTCCGATGGCCTTAGGATTCTCTCCTCATCTACCTGTGTCGGTTTGCGGTACGGGCACTATTTCTCTCTCTAGATGCTTTTCTTGGAAGCAGGGAATCAGATACTTCAGCCTAAAAGGCCTTCCCCATCACACCTCAGGATTGTTAAGACGGATTTGCCTATCTTAACTCCCTAAATGCTTAGACTAGCATTTCCAATCGCTAGCACATCCTATCCTTCTCCGTCACACCATCGATAATAACGATAATAGTGGTATTGGAATATCAACCAATTGTCCATCACCTACGCCTTTCGGCCTCGGCTTAGGTCCCGACTAACCCTGGGCGGACGAGCCTTCCCCAGGAAACCTTAGATTTTCGGCCTGTAAGATTCTCACTTACATCTCGCTACTAATGCCAACATTCTCACTCGTAATCAGTCCACCGCTCCTTACGGTACGACTTCAGCCCGATTACGACGCTCCTCTACCGCTCAAGTAAACTTGAGCCCGTAGCTTCGGTGGTAAGTTTGAGCCCCGGACATTTTCGGCGCAGGATCTCTCGACTAGTGAGCTATTACGCACTCTTTAAATGAGTGGCTGCTTCTAAGCCAACATCCTAGTTGTCTTAGAAATCCCACATCCTTTACCACTTAACTTACACTTTGGGACCTTAGCTGACGATCTGGGCTTTTTCCCTTTTGACCACGGATCTTATCATTCGTAGTCTGACTGCCGGACTCATAGTATATGGCATTCGGAGTTTGATAAGGTTCGGTAAGCGATATGCCCCCTAGCCCATTCAGTGCTCTACCTCCATTACTCATATCCGACGCTAGCCCTAAAGCTATTTCGAGGAGAACCAGCT
>NZ_JASCQJ010000002.1:130000-208307 GCF_033043255.1 Clostridium lamae
GCACGCCGCCAGCGTTCGTCCTGAGCCAGGATCAAACTCTCAATAAAAAGTTTAATCTGTTGCTCAAATTACTTTGAGTCTTAATTAATGTAACAACGCTTCCTATCGTCAGCGTTGTAAGTTCGAATTACTAAATTAAAATTTAGATTCTCACTTAAGACTTAAAAGAATTGCTGGTTTACTTTATACTTAACTTATATTCTGTTCAATTTTCAAAGACCATTTTCTTCGTCGCCCTCAAGCGACTCATTCATTATATCATTTAAAGATTTATTTGTCAACATTTTTCGACTTTTAAAATCTTTTTTATTAACTTGTTCCTTCGTACTTGTTTCTCTCGGGAACGAGACTAATCTTAACATTTATATTCATAACAATCCTAGCAAAAGCAATAATTCACATAAAGATAAGTGCATATTTCTACTTTATTCTTTGTTTTTCTACATATTACTGTTATTGATACACCTGGATAAGTTAACTAAATTATTCATAATAAATCCTCTAAATCACTTTATCTTCATAGCCTTATATAAATAAAAAAGGCGAGGATTTGAAATCCTCACCTTGATTTACTATTAAATTATTTCTTTAATTCAGCTTTTATTGCATCAGCTACAAATTGTACATTTGTTCCAACTATTACTTGGATGTTGCCTTTTCCTGGTCTTATAACCCCTCTAGCACCTAAAGCTGTTAAACTTTTATCTACTATTATAGAGTTATCTTTAACTCCTAATCTTAATCTTGTTACACAGTTATCAACTGATACGATATTTTCTGCTCCACCTAAAGCTTTTATATAAGCCTTAGCTAATTCATTCATATCTCCAGAAATTGCTGTGTTTTCAGTTAATTCATCTTCGTCTTCTCTACCTGGAGTCTTTAAGTCGAATTTAGTGATTACAAATCTGAATGTTACATAGTAAAGTACTGCAAATACTAAACCTATTGGTATTAACCAAAGTGGATTTTCCGCCATTGGTGCTTTAAAGCTTAATACCCAGTCAACTAAACCAGCACTGAAGTTAAATCCAGCTCTTACTGGTAATAAAGTAGTAACTACAGCAGATACACCTGTTAAAGCAGCATGTACTACATATAGTCCTGGAGCTAAGAACATAAATGCAAACTCTAATGGTTCTGTAACTCCTGTAAAGAATGAAGATAAAGCAGCTGCTAATAATAATCCATATACAACCTTCTTCTTATTATCCTTAGCAGTGTGATACATAGCTAAAGCTCCTGCTGGTAAACCAAACATCATAACTGGGAAGAATCCTGTCATGTACATTCCTGTTACACCTTGAGTACCTGTTCCAGCCCAGAAGTTTCCTAGGTCGTTAATTCCAGCAACATCAAACCAGAATACTGAGTTAAGTGCATGGTGTAATCCAAATGGAATTAATAATCTGTTAAAGAATGCATAGATACCTGATCCAATAGCTCCTGTAGAAACAATAGCCTTACCAAATGATACTAGCGCATTGTAAACTACTGGCCATATGAAGAATAATACTAATGCTGCTGCTAATGAAGCTAGTGCTGTCATTATTGCAACTGATCTCTTACCACTAAAGAAACCTAAAGCGTCTGGTAACTTAGTTCCTTTAAATTTATTGTAGCATGTTGCTCCAATTATACCTGAAAGTATACCAACGAATTGAGTTTGAATTTTGCTAAATGCTGCTGGCACTTCTGCAACATCAATACCTTTGAACATTGCAACAGCACCTGTGCTTAATACTGTTGTAATAACAAGCCATGAAACTAAACCAGCAAGTCCTGCTGTTCCATCGTTGTCATCTGACATACCAACTGCTACCCCGATAGCAAATAGGATTGCCATATTATCTATTAATGCTCCACCTGCTTTTAATAAGAAAGCAGCGATTACGTTATTAGCACCCCAACCTGATGGGTCAATCCAATAACCTATACCCATTAAGATACTTGCAACTGGTAATGCTGCAACTGGAAGCATTAATGATTTTCCAAGTCTTTGAAGATACTTCATCATAATTATAATTCCTCCTTAAATTTTTATACAAACTTAAGCAAATGTAAAATAATTCCATAAATAAAAGAAACCGAAAAGGATATTATAAATCTATAAAATCCTTTTCGGCTCATGCTCAATTAATTGATAACACGCCTAAATTCGTAAATTATTTATTACAATAACAATTGTATCACCATATGTTATTGTTTTCAATATATTTTTCCAAAAAAAAAAAGAAAAAATTTCATAACAAATCTTCCATGACTTGATATTTTTTCTATTATTTATTGACAATTATTGATAAGTATATATATAATCATACTAGACGTGTTACTGTTTAATCAGGCATGAGTCCTAAAATATATCCGGACTTATGCCTTTTGTTTTTTATTTACTATGTTTATCTTTATGTATTTATTGTATTGAATTTATTAATACTATAAATATATATTAATATTAATATTATATAATATGTAGTAGAAAGGATGTGGGTTCCTGATTATTCAGGAAATAATATGTTTAAATTTTTAAAAAACTTATTTAATTCAGATTCAAAAAATGAAGAAATTGTAGCTGCAGCTATTGATCCTAACGTTCTTGTTGCTCCTGTTTCAGGTAAGGCAATGCCTTTATCAGAAGTTCCTGATCCAGTTTTCGCTGAAAAATTAGCAGGAGATGGAATGGCTATAATGGCTGAAGGTGATACTATTGTTGCACCTGCTGACGGAGAAGTTACTCTAATTTTCAAAACTAAGCACGCATTTGCTATGACATTAGCAAATGGATTAGAAATACTTGTTCATATTGGATTAGAAACTGTTTCTCTTGATGGAGAAGGTTTTGAACAATTAGTAGAACAAGGTGTAAAAGTTAAAGCTGGTACTCCTTTAATTAAAATAAATAGAGAATTTATACTAAGCAAAGGATTATCACTTGCAACTCCTGTTTTAATAACTAATGTGGATGCAGCAAAATCAATCGCTCCTGTTGAAAGTGGAGAAGTTGTTGCTGGAAAGACTCCAGTTGTTAAATTTGAAGTATAAAAAAGATATTGCTTATAAAAATATGGTACTGAACATCGATAATTTAAACTCGAAATTCAGTACCACATTTTTATTATAAATATATTATAATAACTATAATATCCATTATTATTTTGCAATTGATACTCTAAATCTTTCTATATGCATAGCTAAATAGGCAATCTCATCTTCCGATACCTTATTAATATTTAGTACCTGACAAATAATATTTCTAGTTTCTTCAGCTATCTTATATGATAATTTATATTTTTCTCTTATAACATCTATTAAATCATTTCTTATTGGTTTATCCGTAATTATTCTTTCGATAGCAAATCTTATGTGAGTTAAAAATCTAGCATAATCTAAAGACTTCTTGTCTATTATTATTTTCAGTCTATCTTCAACATGCTCTATTATAGAATTACTTAAAAAACTATATTTTATAGTATTTGATAATTTACCATTATTTCTAGCAGAATGGATATGTAGTGCTATAAAACCTTTTTCGCCCTCTGGTATATCTACCATTAATTCTTCTTTTATCCTTTTAGCTAGCCTACAGGCCATACTAAATTCTCTTCCATAAAGTGTCTCTATTTCTACTAAGAATGGATTTTGAATTTCCTCGTTATCTCCTAATCTCTTTATAGCATAAAATAAATGATCAACTAATGCTATATGAATATTTTCATTTAACTCTTCACCTAGCTCATCTGTAATCTCAACTATAACCTCTTCTACTAATGCAATTAGTTTAGAATCTACTCTATTTAATATCTCATTAAAGTTTTTTTGATTATCCTTATTTTCTATCACAAATATCTTTTCTACAACTGTTCCTTTATCAACAATATCTCCAGGCCTTTTTCCAAAACCTATCCCTTTTTGAAATAGTATTTTTTCTTTTTGATTTTCTTTTACAAGTAGTATGTTGTTATTAAAAGACTTTATAACCTTTGCATTATTATTTAACATTATTCTATCCATATTAATCCTACCTCTACCTATACCTATATTAATACTAACTTCTAACTAATATCTTATAAAATGTTATATGATCTCTCCAAGCTCCATTTATAAATAAATATTTTTCATTTAATCCAATTTCATTGAATCCACATTTTAAAAGAACTGATTTGGACTTATAATTATCAGTTAACACCGAAGCTTCTAATCTATGAAGCTCAAGCTCCTCTTCAGAATACTTTAATACTAAATTTAAGGCTTCCGTCATATATCCACGCCCCTGATAATCTTTATCTATGGAATATCCCACAATTCCACTTTTGAATACACCATATACTATATTAGATACTTTAATCTTCCCAATTAATAAATCATCTTTATATATACCTAAATCAATTCCAGTACCATTCATAAGATTTTTATAACTTTCCATCAATATATCTCTTTGTGCTTCTATGGTATAAAAACTATTATCTCTTGTAGGTTCATAATAACTTAAATGCTCTTTATTTCTAGTATAATAATCTATTAATTCATCTGCACAATCAGGAGTTAAACTTTTTAATGTTATCCTCTCACCCTTTAACTTTACAATATAATTTCTTTGTTTATTATTAAACTCGCTTCTGTTAATTCCAAAACTCAACTCATCTAAAAATATCCCATTTGAAAAAATATTATCAGTAAAAATTCCTTCTAAAGTGAATCCTAAGTCTAAAAACACTTTGTAATTTATGTTTTCATCTACTAATATATTAGCTTTATATATTGTGCCATCTTTAAAAATAGCCCTCAATATACTTAATATAGTTTCCCTTAATAAAGTTTGCCTATTATCTTTGAAAAACTTTAGTTTAATATTACACTTTTTATTATCCTTGTCTAGTTCAACTATAGTAAACCTTCCTATAAAGATTTTATCTCTATCTTTAATTATATAATCATTGAGACTTCCTTTAACTAGTTCTATGGTTATTTCTTTATTTTCATTCATAATACTATCTCCTAAGTTGAATATGTTTACTATTATCTATATTATAACGAAAAACACACAACTTACACAATATATTATGTTCGACGAATTAATCTAATATTAAGAATTAATTGCTTTCATTATTATAAATAAACCTTCATATACTTAAGTATTATAAATTATTTAGGAGATTCTATGAAGATTTCAAAAGCATTTAAAAAAATAAAAAAAATTATTAAATTCTCATGTTTCACCTTTATACTCATTCTTATAGCAATTTTAATTTTTAAAATAAGTATTACAAATTCTAAAGAAAAAGATAACTCTGTAAATATCACTACTGAAGAAAGCATTATAAAAGAAGTTAGAAATACTAGTAAGATAATTCCCCTAGAAGTAGAGCTATCTAAAACAATAACTATAGATAAAAGCTGGGGAGATTTAGAGATTTTTCATAAATATAAAAGAATAAAATTTTTTGCTAACTGTTCCTTCTACATAGACTTATCTAATTTAAAAGAAGACGATATTATTATAGATGAAAATAAAAAAACATTAAATATTACTATTCCTAATCCAGAAATTTTTACCATAGATATCATTAGAGATAAAACTGTTTATGAAGATTCATCAAATGGTTTTTTGAGATTTGGAGAAATAAAGCTCACTTCAGAAGAGTTTGAGTTAATTCAAAAAGATGTATATAAGAGCTTTGAAATGACTCTTAACGAAAAAGATATATATGAAAAAGCTATTTCTAACTCAAGGCTTTCAATCACCAATCTATTTAGACAAATAATTGGTGATGATATAAAGATTGATATCTCCTTTAAATAATTATACTTATTATTTACTTTAGATGTATAATATAAAATAAATAATAAACTATATAAGAAGGAGAGTGATAAAATGAAAAAAATAGTTTTAGCTGGTGGGTGTTTTTGGGGAGTTGAAGAATTCCTATCTAGAATAACTGGAGTTGTATCTACAGAAGTTGGATATGCTAATGGAAGAACTGAAAACCCAACTTATGAAGATGTATGTTATAAAAATACTTACTTTGCTGAGGTTTGCTTAGTTGAATATGATGAAAATATTGTTTCATTAGAAAATATATTAGGAGAATATTGGTCTATAGTTGATCCAACCACTTTAAACAAACAAGGTCCAGATGTAGGAAGTCAATATAGAACTGGTATATATTATTTAGATGAAAATGACTTAGATATAATTCTTAGAAGTAAGGATGAAGAACAAAATAAATATAATAAGAAAATTGTTACAGAAGTTAAACCACTAATTAATTATTATAAAGCAGAAGAATATCATCAAAAATATCTAAAGAAAAATCCAAATGGATACTGTCATATAAAGCTATAAAAAATATAAGTGCTAATTTATATTAGCACTTATCTTTACTTTATTATTTAATTCCTATAATAGATTGTATTACTTCTCCACCTAATATCATTCCTGCTACTGGAGGAACATATGATATACTGCCTGGTATTTGTCTTTTAGAAGCACACTTTTTAGTACCGCCTGTACAAACACAGCCAGTTTTACAAGTTACTACATCTTCTACTTTTGGCTTCATTGGCTTCTCTTCTGAATAAACTACCTTAAGATTTTTAACGCCCCTTTTTCTAAGTTCGTATCTCATAACCTTAGCTAAAGGACATACCTTTGTATTATATATGTCTGATACCTTAAATTGTGTTGGGTCAAACTTATTACCAGTTCCCATTGAAGCAATTATATTGATCCCTTTTTCATAACAATACTCTGCTAATGCTATCTTTGCAGAAACTGTATCAATAGCGTCTATTACATAGTCAACATCATCAGGAATTAATTCACTTAAGTTTTCAGGTGTAACAAAAACTTGATGCGTTATTACATTACACTTTCTATTTATAGAAAGCACCCTTTCCTTCATAACTTCGACCTTGACTTGACTTACTGTCTTATATGTAGCATGGATTTGTCTATTTAAATTGGTAAGACAAACAGTATCATCATCCACTAATATTAAGGTACCTACACCTGCTCTAGTTAAAGCTTCTACTGCAAAGCTTCCTACTCCACCAACACCAAACACCATTACTTTTGCTTTTTTTAATTTTTCTAACCCATCAGAACCTACAAGTAGTTCTGTTCTAGACAATGGATGTTGTAACATTTATTTCTCTCCTTTTACATATCTCGTGTTTTTACAAAATATTTAAATTTAATATATCTTATTTTAGACCATTATTAATTTATTAACAACAATATTTTTATTTGAATTTTAAGCATTTAAAATCTATTAAGTTAAAAACTAGAAAATTATATATTTTATTTAAATAGTGTAGATAATATGATAATATATTTAAAGATTTAAGTTATACATAACATAAATTTAAGGAGGATAATTTATGGTTTTAGGAATTATAAGTGCAATGGCTGAAGAATTAGAACTTCTTCTAAAAGATATGGAAGTTAAAGAAGAAACTAAAAAAGCTAATATGACTTTCTACAGAGGAACTCTAGGAGATAAGAATATAATTGCTGTAGTGTGTGGAATAGGTAAAGTTAATGCTGCTGTTTGTTCACAAATATTAATATCTGAATTCGATGTAGATTCTATAATAAATGTTGGAGTTGCAGGTGGAATTGGTAAAGATATTTACCCAGGAGATGTTGTAGTAGGTACTAACTTAGTTCAACATGATATGGATACAACGGCTTTTGGAGATCCACATGGTCAAATTCCAAGATTAGATACTTTTGACTTTAAATGTGATGAAATATTAGTTAAGGCTGCATTAGAGGCTTGTGAAGAAATTAAAGAAATAAATACTTTCTCAGGTAGAATAATTTCTGGGGATCAATTTATTTCAAGTGTGGATAAAATCAAATGGTTTGAAAAAGAATTTAATGCTATGGCATGCGAAATGGAAGGTGCTAGCATAGCTCAAGTTTGCTACTTAAATAATATTCCATGCGTAGTTATTAGATCAATTTCTGATAACGCCAATAATGGTGCTCATATGGATTATGAAAAATTTATTCCTATAGCAGTTAGAAATTCAACTAAAATATTAATGAATATGATGCAAAAACTATAATAAGAAAGAGATATTAACTTACTTGCTCCGTCGCAGGCTCCTAGTGGCAGTAAATTAATATCTCTTTCTTTACACCTGTAGGAAATACTTGAATCGCATTTATAAAAAAGAAACTCAGATAAACTGAGTTCCCAATAAATTTTATTATATATTCTACATTTAAATAAACTATAATTATTAATTAATAGATTTTAAGCCATTGCCTGAATAGCCCATGGGATTCCATAAGATATTATTGTCATTATTACTGTAGCTATTATTATCCCTATAAAAATTGATAAAGATGCCTTTTTAATTTTAATTCCAAGTAATGCTGCTATAAGTGCTCCGGTCCATGCACCTGTTCCTGGTAAAGGTATCCCTACAAATAATGCAAGTCCCCAAAATTCATACTTTTGAATTTGATCACTTTTTTCCATTGACTTATTTTCTAATTTTTCAACCATAGGTCTAAATAACTTAGTTGTTTTCATCCAATTAAATATTGGGGTGATAAATAATAAAATAAATGGAATAGGCACTATATTTCCTAAAACACATAAAAATACAGCTTTATATACTCCAATTCCTAAAAGTGAAGCTGCAATTAATCCACCTCTTAGCTCCAAAATAGGAACCATGGATATTATAAATGCTATAACTTCTTTAGGCATAAAACTTAATGTACTAGTAAACCAATTAATTAACGAATCTGTCATTTTATATCTCCCATTCTATAAGTTTATTCAATTATCATTCATAAATTCTAAATTTTTACACATATATAAGAGTATATAATAAATGCATATTATTCAAGTAATATTTTTAAATTTAATAAAAAATAAACTCAGGTTACCTGAGTTTATAATAAATTTTATATTCTAGAACTTATGAACAAATATTCCACTTCTAGGTTTAGGCTCAAACCAAGTTGATTTTGGTGGCATAATTTCTCCACTATCTGCTATTGCCATTATATCTTCAGTAGTAGTTGGATACATTGAAAAGCTTACTTTCATATCTGTATTAGCTCTTCTTTCAAGTTCTTTTAAACCTCTTATTCCACCAATAAATTTAATTCTTTTAGACTTTCTAGGGTCATCTATTCCAAGTATTGGCCTTAATAGACTATTTTGAAGTATTGATACATCTAATCTATCTACAGGGTCCTCTGGATTAAATATTCCTTCTTTTGCTTTTAATAAATACCACTGATTATCAATATACATACCAAAAGTATGCTTTTCTTTTGGTTTTACTTGTTCGTTACTTTCAGTTACTTCAAAGTTTTCTTTTACTCTTTCTAAGAAATCTTCTTTAGAAAGTCCATTTAAATCCTTAACTGTTCTATTATAATCTAATACTTCTAATTCACTATCTGGATATGATATAGACAAAAAGAAATTAAATTCCTCTTCTCCAGTATAGCTCTCTTTTTCTGCTCTCTTTAAATGACCAACCTTAACTGCTGAAGCAGATCTATGGTGCCCATCTGCAATATATAAATATTTTACTGATTTAAATAACTCCTGTAACTTATTTACTATCTGCTCATCATCAATAACCCAGACAGTATGTGCTACTCCATCATCAGCTATAAAATCATATATTGGCTCTTTCTCAATCCATTCATTTACTATATTTGAAATTCTCTTATCTTCTCTATAAGTCAAGAAAATTGGACCAGTATGAGCTTCACACTTATATACATGATTAATTCTATCAATTTCTTTTTCTTCTCTTGTTAATTCATGCTTCTTAATTATATTGTTAGAATAATCATCTATTGATGCACAAGCTACGAGTCCTGTTTGACTTCTACCCTTCATCACCTGCCTGTAAATATAGTAATTAGGTTTATCATCTTTTATATATAACCCATCATCAATCATTTGTTCTAGGTTTTGTTTTGCTTTTTCATAGACTATATCATCATATACATCTATATCAATCGGCAAATCTACTTCCGCCTTATCAACATGTAAAAATGAATGTGGATTATCTTTTACCATTTCTCGAGCTTCATCACTATCCATTACATCATAAGGTAGCGCTGCAATTTTTTCTACAAGTTCACTTATAGGCCTTATAGCCTTAAAAGGTCTGATTACCGCCATAATATTCCTCCTATATTTATCCTAGTTAAAAAACTCCTTAATAATTGAGACTACTTCATCTCCAATTCTTTCTTGAGCTTCCATAGTTGATGCACCAATATGTGGTGTGCAACTAACTCTTGGATGATTAACTAATGCTTCATTAGTGTTTGGTTCTACTTCAAATACATCAATTCCTGCTCCTGCAACTTTCCCACTATCTAATGCATCTAATAACGCCTCTTCATCTACCACTTTTCCTCTTGCACAATTTATTAAATAAGAACCGTCCTTTATTATTTTTAATTCTTCTTTTCCTATTAATGATCCTACTGTTTTGTCATAAGGAACATGAAGAGAAATAAAATCAGAAACTTTCAATAAATCTTTTAAATCTAAAAACTCATATTCTAAGCCATCTATTTTACCAAAAGCATCATTATATATAACTCTCATTCCTAAAGCGTTTGCCTTATTAGCTAGAGATTTACCTATTCTTCCCATACCTACGATACCAAGGGTTTTTCCACTTAGTTCAACCCCCTCATACTTCTTCTTATTCCATTCTCCATTTCTCATAGTATAATTAGAAGTTCCCACAAATCTTGCTACTGCAAACATATGAGCTAATGCAAGCTCTGCAACTGAATCTGAACTAGAATTCGGAGTATTTCTTACAATAATACCATATTCAGTAGCAGCTTCTACATCTATATTATCTATTCCAACGCCTGCCCTAATTATTAATTTTAATCTTCCACCTTGAGCAGCTTCTAACACCTCTCTAGTCACCTTAGTAGCTGATCTTATGACTAAAGCATCATACTCCTTAAGAGCTTCTCCTAATTCTTCTTTATTATAATGTTTATCTATAACTTCAAAGCCTAAGCTTACAAGATTATTTAATGCTTTCTCTTGTAATCCATCACTAATTAATATCTTATACATTTTTATACCCCCTAGAACTAATGTAAAATGAAGAATGTAAAATGTAGAATTAAAGAAGAAACTCCTTTAGGAGTTTCTATTTTCATTAATTTAGTCCAAATTACATCAATAATTCTTCATTTTAATTTTTTTACTGTCGAAACAGCTTCTTATATTTGCATTTTCTCTAATTACTTAATGCTTATCGCTTAATATATTTACGTTTACTCTAAACCTAAAATATCATTTATATTGCTTAAAAGTTCTTGAATATCTTCCATTTGACAATCTGCCATATGAGCTATTCTAAAGGTCTTGTCCTTTAAGCTTCCATATCCATTAGATATCTGGAATCCCCTATTGCCTAATTCTTTATTTAAAGCAGAGATATCTATGCCCCTGTTATTCTCAACTGTAGTCAATGTGTTAGATAAATAATTTTCATCTGGAAATAGTTCAAAATGCTTCTTTGCCCATTCCCTAACAACCTTAGCCATTTCTAAATGTCTTGCAAATCTATTTTCTAGACCTTCTTTATTTAAGATATAATCTAGTTGATAGTCAAGAGCATACATATGCGGTATTGATGGTGTTGATGGATATTGATAATCCTTCTTTTGAATATATTTATATAAAGCTAAAAGATCTAAATAGAAACCCCTATTTGGTACTTTTTCAGCTCTTTCCTTCGCCTTATTAGAAAATGTACATATAGCTAATCCTGGAGGCAGCCCTAATGCCTTTTGGCTAGATGTTATACATACATCAATTCCCCATTTATCTACTTCTATTTTAGTTCCAGCTGCTGAACTTACAGTATCTACTATAAATACTACATCTGGATATTTCTTAACTACTTCGCCAATTTCTGCAATTGGATTCATAATACCAGTAGATGTTTCATTATGTGTCACTGCTACTAAATCATATTTTCCTGTTGAAAGTTCTTTATCTACCATCTCAGGTGTAATAGCTTTTCCCATTTCTACTTCAAATATATCTGCAGGAACATTATTGGATGTAGCCATTTCATACCATCGTTTTCCAAATGCCCCCACGGAAAATACAGCAGCCCTCTTTGCTGTACACGATCTTATGGCCCCTTCCATAAGTCCACTACCAGAAGTAGTTGACAAAAGCATCTCACTTTCTGTGAAAAATAGCTTTCTTAAATTATCACTGATTCTTCTTTGAATAACAGAAGCGTCTTTGCTTCTGTGACCAATCATAGGCTTTGCCATTTGCTCTAATACATCTGGTCTTACCTCAACTGGACCCGGAATAAATAGCTTTTTGTGCATTTTCCTCTCCCCCATTATAAATTTTATATATTTTTGCTTATTGCTTATTTTTATTGTTAATTTTACTACTTTTTAGTATAATTAACAACCATTTTATAAAAAATTTAGAATATTCATTAAATTATAAATAAACTTCTCACCATAAATATTCTTTTGTTAAGAGATTTTTTTAGCTTTTTACTATTATTTTATGTAAGACTTTTATATTTGTTCACTATCATTTTTCTTTAATAAGTCTCTTATCTCTGTTAATAATTCTTGATCCATAGTTAATGCTGGTTCTTCTTCTACAGGTTCTTCTTTTTTACTATTTAATTTAGAGACTATCTTAATAAAAACAAATATAGATAATGCAATAATTAAAAAATCTACAATATTTTGAATAAAAGCACCATAATTTAAAGTAACTGCTGGAATATCTCCAACCGCTGGTTTCAATATGTATTTAAGATCTTTGAAATCTACTCCTCCTGTTATAGCTCCAATTGGTGGCATAATTATGTCATTTACTAAAGAAGATACTATCTTATTAAAAGCACCCCCAATAATAACCCCAATTGCTAAATCTAAAACCTTTCCCTTTAGTGCAAACTCCTTAAATTCTTTTATGAAGCTTTTTCCTTTCTCACTCATTCTCAATTCCCTCCTAAACTTATTTGTCAAATATTAATATGGATTCAGTTTCCCTACAATACTTAACACATATACATTGCCCTAAGTGTCTAGGACATTTATAACATAAACAGCTTTTATCGTCTCCATTACAAGTCTCCTTATATTCAGGACAATAACTGCAATTAACTCCATTCCCCGCTGGCATTTTAACATCCCCTTTGAATTATTTTTATATAATTATTTTATCATAAAATTTCGAAAATAGTAGTAACCTCTATATCCAATTTTCATATATTAATTTTATAAGAAGCTTTTCACTCGTTGATTTAAGAAGAAACTTCTAACTCCCATCTATATAACTTTTGGGAACTATTTTGTTCCCTCTCTCGCGCAAATAAGGAGATTTATTAAACAACTCCATTAAGAAAAGGTGAAATATCTTATTGCTAAAGCAATTATTGATATTTCACCTTGTTTTTTACTATTTTCATATTCTATAAGAATAATTGAAATATTACTAAGAATATTACTCCTGGCACCCCTAGGAATCCTGCTATTAAAGCTGTAATCCAATTTATTCCTATTGAGAAATCAAAATAAGCGCCTAATAAATTAGTAAAATATAATAATACTATTCCTATTATTCCATTCATTAATATTTTAAGCGGCCACTTTAAAACCTTTATCAATAAATAAAGTAACACTAATCCAATTAACCCATATAACATTAAATTGATATCCATATTAATCCCCCTCTTCTCAATAATATTATTATATAAATTATATTATTATTCTATTCTTCTCAATTCTTTACTTTTAGCCATATTAATTAGATACTCATATCTTGTTCTTGCAACATCTTCTTCATGAATAGCTAATTCAATTAATTTGGGATCACTCACTGAATTAAAGAGAGCCCTAGCTACTTCCATTTCTTTTATTGCTTCTTCAATATCTTTTAATATAGCTATATCCTCAATACTATATTCATAATTCTTTTTCTTAGCATTTTTAAATAATAAATCTAAAATTGTAATTTTATTCACTTCTATCCCTCCCAAATAATTCCTATTAAAGTATTGTCCATACTTTTATAAAATTATTCAGGGTGAATATAAAATTATTCGGATTAAAGCTAAAATTAATAATATCTAAATTTTTACATAAGTGGTGCAAATACTCTCAAGATAGCTGTAATAAATTTATTAGACCATTTTACCTTATGACAATCCTCTATTGATATTCTTTTACAAACTTTCAAAGTTTCAAGAAAGTCCTCTTTAATTTCCATAACCGACTTAGTTTTATATAATAAAACACCATTTTCAAAATGTAAATAAAGACTTCTATAATCCATATTTATCGTTCCAACTACGCCGATTTTATCATCGGATACAAAGGTTTTTGAATGAATGAACCCCGGTGTATATTCATATATTTTTACTCCAGCCTCTATTAACTGAGCATAATATGCTCTAGTTACTAGATGGACGTACCATTTGTCTTCAATATGAGGTGTTACTATAATTACATCAACTCCACTTTTGGCAGCTAATGTCAAAGCTGTAACTAACTCATTATCGACTATTAAATAAGGCGTATTTATATAAATATAATCTTTTGCCCTATTTATAATATTTAAATAAACATATTCACCTACATTCTCATCATCTAAAGGACTATCTCCATATGGTTGAACATATCCATCACTTGCAAACTCTCCAATATAATTAACTGTTGGCCTATATTGGTTATAATCTTCTTTTTCCCCACACGTAAATTGCCAAGCCTGTAAAAACATAATAGTCAAATTCCAAACTGCCTCTCCCTTTAGAACTATAGAAGCATCCTTCCAGTGACCAAATCTAACTACTTCATTAATATATTCATCAGATAAGTTTATCCCACCTGTAAAAGCTGTATGCCCATCTATAATTGTAATCTTTCTGTGATCTCTATTATTCATAATTACAGATAGAAATGGAACAAAAGGATTGAAAACTAAACACTTTATTCCTTTTTGCCTAAGCTTTTCATAATATTTATATGGAAGAATTTGAAGACATCCCATATCATCATAAATAATCCTAACATCTACACCTTCTTTAACCTTTTCTTCTAAGATTTCAAGTATGCTATTCCACATAACTCCTTCTTGAATAATAAAGTATTCCATAAATATATACTTCTTGGCTTTTTTCAATTCTTCTTTTAGCTCTTCAAAAAATTTTTCACCAGGTGATAAATATTTTGTTATTGTATTTTTATAAATAGGACTCCCTGCATAGTTATTTAAATATTTAGCCTGATTGGCAAAAGATTTATCATCTGCCTCAATCTCTATTAAAATTTTTTTATCTTGAGGTAAGAATTTTACTGTTTCATTATAAATATTAATCATTCTTGCCCTGAACTTTTTAGTCGTTCTTCTTAATCCAAAAATTAAATAAAACAATCCTCCGAAAACAGGAAGGAGCAATACAGGTATTACCCAAGCCAGTTTATAGGATGGATTATCCTTTGTACTTAATATATAAATAACAGCAAGTATACTTATTGCAGAAAATAATACATATAAATAGACAAATGATTCCGACAATTTCCATATAGTAAAAATCAAAATTCCTAATTGTACAACAATAAGTAATCCTATAATAACCAATCTACTAAATAAAAATTTTAATAACTTAGTCATATATTCCCCTTTATTTTATATTTCTTTTCTTCCTTCTAGGGCCTTTGATAGTGTTACCTCATCAGCATATTCTAAATCTCCACCTACTGGGATACCTGATGCTATTCTAGTCACTCTAATATTTAAAGGTTTTAAAATTCTTGATATATACATAGCTGTTGCTTCACCTTCAATATTTGGATTAGTTGCAAGGATAACTTCCTTAACGTCTGCACTCATTCTTGAAACTAATTCTCTTATTCTTATGTCCTGAGGCCCTCTTCCTTGCATTGGAGAAAGATTTCCATGTAATACATGATAACTTCCGTTAAATTCTTTCACCTTTTCCATTGTCATTATATCCTTAGGTTGCTCAACTACACAAATTATATCCTTATCTCGATTAGGATTAGAACATATTGCACAAGGATCTGAATCTGTAAAGTTTCCACATATGGAACAATACTTTATAGTTCCTCTCGCTTTAACTAAAGCACCTGCAAATTCTCTAACTTCATCTTCTGGAAGATTTAATACATGCAATGCTAATCTTTGAGCTGTTTTTTGCCCTATACTTGGAAGCTTGGCAAATTCTTCAATAAGCTTCTCTATAGCAACTGGATAAAAATCCATAAAATCATCCTCTCTGTAAAATCAATATATAAAAAGGCGAACTTTAATTCGCCTTAGTTTTAATCTTTAGAATAATCCTGGCATGTTCATCCCGCCAGTTAATTTTCCCATTTTATTTGCACTTTCTTCTTCAGCTTTTCTTAATGCTTCATTTACAGCACTTAATACTAAGTCTTCTAACATTTCTACATCATCAGCATCTACTACTTCTGGTTTTATATTAATAGAAACAACTTCTTTCTTTCCATTTGCCTTTACAACTACAGCTCCGCCACCTACTGAAGCTTCAAACTCCTTAGTTTCTAGGTCTTTTTGCATTTGCTCCATTTCTTTTTGAAGTTTTTGAGCTTGCTTCATTAGGTTATTCATATTGCCTCCCCCAAATCCGCCTGGGAATCCTCCTCTTGCCATAAAAACATCCTCCTTATATAAAAATATATTTTTTATTATATAGTATTTTCATTAATTTTACTACATTTAAGGTTCTAATAATTTCAATTTTATTATTCTTATTTACCTTATTATTTATGTAGACATTATTCATCTAAAATATCTACCATGTCTGCTCCTAATGACTCTATTAACATATCTTCTGTTGATTTTTCATTACTTGTTGATTCTTCTACTTCAAAAACAATCTTCATATCTTCTCTGAATATCTCAGCTAATACTTCTTGAATTAATGCCTTATATTCAGGTTTCTCTAATCTATCCTTATTAAATTTAAATTGATCTTCATATTCAATAGTTAAAATACCATTTTTACATTCAACAGGTTTCCCTGTTACCATAGAAGCATAAACTATCATAGCCCTTCTAGCTTTAAATCTCTCTAGTATATCCTTCCAAGCCTTTTGTATATCATTTAATGTAACCTTAGAATTTTCATTTCCAGCTACATTATGGCTAACAGATCTTTTTACTTCTCTCTTCGCTTCCCTTGTGACTGACTCAGTCTTAAGTCCTCCGCTAGTTTCACTTGATACTGCACTTACAACTTTAAGTGTTCCATTCTTTAGGCCTTCTTCAAGTTTATTAATTCTACTTAAAATAACTTCATTGGAAGTATCATATTCTATTTTGCACATTTTGATTATAGCTAATTCTAAATAAAGCCTCGCTTGTTTGCTTATTTTAGCATTAGATTCTGTTTCTTGAAGTATTCTAATACATCTCATTACCTCTTCAGCTCTAACTTTCGCTGCCTGCTCCTTGATTAAAGCTATATTTTCTTCTGACATATCTAATACTTCTTCTGGATTATTTGTAACTTTAGCCATAAGAATATTTCTATAATGACTAATCAAATCTTTTATAAATAGATATATATCCTTTCCTGCATATACTACTTCATCTATTATACTTATAGATTTTTCAACATTCCTTTGAATAACCGAATTAGTTAGATTAAATAAATGATCATTAGTAACAAGACCTAGCATACTTACAAGAGTATCATATTCTACTGCTCCATTTCCCATAGATATTGCTTGATCTAATATACTTAAAGCATCTCTCATTGCACCATCAGATACTCTTGATATTAAGCTTAAACTTTTATCATCTGCTAGTGCATTTTGTTCATTAACTATTTTTCTAAGTCTTCCTATAATTTCATTATTATTAATTCTTTTAAAATCAAACCTTTGACATCTTGAAAGAATAGTAATCGGTAGCTTTTGTGGATCTGTTGTCGCCAAAATAAATATTACATTCTTTGGCGGCTCTTCTAAAGTCTTTAAGAATGCATTAACAGCACCTGTAGATAGCATATGAACTTCATCCATTATGTAAACTTTATATCTACCCTCTTGCGGTGGGTATTTAACATCGTCTATAATGTCTCTAATTTTATCTACTCCATTATTTGAAGCCGCATCAAGCTCTGTAACATCTATTGCTAAACCTTCATTTATCTTCTGACACATTTCACACTTATTACACGGTTCACCATCTTGTAAATCAAGGCAGTTTAAAGCCTTAGCAAAAACCTTAGCTGTAGTAGTCTTACCTGTTCCTCTTGTACCACAGAAAAGATATGCATGAGCTATTCTATCATTTAATATTTGATTTTTAACTGTAGTTGTTATATGTTCTTGACCAACAATATCATAAAAATTTTGAGGTCTCCATTCTCTATATAAAGCTGTATATCCCATAAAATCATTCCTCATTTTAATTATTTACTTATATTATAGACTAAAGATTAAAATTAATGAAGTTTGAAAGTTTGAAAATCAAATCTTTCATTTTATTTTTTTCACCATGCAAGTCCAATCTCAAAAACTTGCATATAAATTTCATTGATTATACCCTCACATTAAAATATGAAAATATTGTAATTTTTACTTGTTAAATTTTAAACAAATGCGCTTACATTTAATATTTTTTCCTATAAAAGAATATAAATTACTTTTGCTTGAAATAAATCCCTTACTTAATGATAAAAAAGAACTCAAGAAATTATCCTTGAGTCTTCTAAACAGTTTTATTCGATTTTTTTCCTTATAATAAGTAGCTCAATAAATACAATTAATATACCTACAACTCCAATAATCCTAAATGAAAAATCTAAAGAAAATATATCACCTATTAATCCACATACAGGAAATAATATTATCATCATTAAAGAATAAAACATACTTTCTGCTGAAATTATAGTTGCTCTTTGTTCAGATTTAACAATAGAATTTATCAATTTACTACTAATAGGTTGAAGTATTGCTGTTAAAAAACCTATAAGCAGAAAAATTAATATAGATAATTTTTCTGGTAATAGTCCCATTAGTATTATTAAAAAACTAATCATCATAGATATAGTTAGCCATCCCATATTTTTAAATCGTCTATATATCTTATGGCTAATAATTGATCCTATAGATGAAAGTACTCCATTAAATAAAAAGATTATAGAAATACTTATTCTTGAATAACCAGCATCACTTAAAAATTGTTGACCATAAAAATATATTATAGCTGAAAATGTATATATTATAGGAAAGAACATTAATATATTAAAAAGAAAGTTACTATTTTTTAATAAATTAATAGATGTTTTAAAATGATTTATTAATGACATTCTTTGTTCATGTTCTTCTCTTATATCTACTTCTACAAACTTAAAAGAAATAGTTAAAGAAAATATTCCTATTATAATTGCTGTAATATAACTAATTGAAAAGTCTATTTGAGAAAGAAGCCCACCAATAAATACCGCTAGTCCTTGCGAAACTTCTATAATTAAATTTATTCTTCCATTAAGTTTTAAATACTCCTCTTCCCTTTTTAATGTCTTAAGGGTGTCATAAATTAAAGCTTCTTCAGATCCTGAATTCAAGTTATATCCCCATGCTGATAATATAAATCCAATTGCAAAACCTAAAAATGAATTAGAAAACAACATAATAATTGCAGATATTAATGATACCACTCTGCCAATTATCATAATTTTTCTTCTACCAAATAAATCTGCCAATGCTCCTGTTGGAATTTCTGATAGAAATCCTGTTATATGAAATATTCCTTCAAGTAACCCTATTTGAACTAATGTCATCCCCTTATACCCTAGATATAGCACCCAAATTGCAGAGGTTATATCAAAGGACGAAAAGAATCTATATAAATACTCTATTTTGATATTATTTTTTATTTTATTCATTAAAATCAACTCCAACTACTTTTTTACATTTTTGGGCATAATAAAAGACCCAATATAAATAAATGGGTCTAATTGGAGTTACCATCTTTGCAAGTTAAGAAATAGTTTCTTGCAGATTCCTTTTAAAAAAGGTTATAGTAATCCAATTTCCAAAAACTGTTGCTGTTTTTGATTTTGAACTACTAGATAAAATTTCATATTTCAAAATTTTTATAAGAAATCTCACAGTCCTATTTCTCCTTTCTATTTTCCAAATATCATAAGATAATAATAAAGTATTTTTATTAAAATTTCAAGTAAAAAAACAGAGGGAGAAAGGTAGTATTTTATACTACATATCTTTTTCTGAATTTTTCGTATTTAATTTTACAAAATACACCATATAATCCTAATCAAAATATTTATTCCCTCATTTTATTGCATTTTTTTCTTCACAGTGTATTACAGTTCTCCCTGTACTATATAAGACTATGCTTTTTATATTAATTAATCCTTCATTAATATTATTCCCCTGCTGCTACCTAGGACTTAATTTTTCCTTTATTTTTTAATATTAAATCGGAAACTATTACTGATAATAAATAACTTATCATTCCATCATTTGTCCCAAGTAATGATACCCCAATCCAAAATATGACTATAGATAATAAAAACACATCAATTAAATAATATCTAGGACCTCTATATATGATCATTAATTTCCCCCTTAAATTTTCAATACTTTCTATTATTATAACTATATTGTCAGACTACATTTTAAAATTTGATTCTTCTATCCATTTATCTAATGCATTTTTGCTAAATATAAAATTCTCTCCAACCTTAACATAAGGTATCTTAGATTCCTGATTATTCATAATTTGCATTAGTCTTTCTTCTGATATCCCTAAATATTCTGAACACTCTTCTGAGCTAAAAACCCCTTTATCATCTTCTTCATTATTTAAGTTAATATCTCTTATAGTATTACTGACATTATTAAATCCTTGAAAAACTCCATCTCCTATATATCTACCTTTATTCTCAATCCCCTTTGAAATTATAGATGCAGCTATAATAATAGAAATTGCTAATGAGAAAATAGCAATCGGTAAAAGTTTATCCTTCGACATTGATTCTCCCCCCTAAAAACCTATCTATTACAATTATTTCTAACTCACATTATACCATATAATGTAATTTAAGTTAATTTAATACTAAACAACATTTTAACTTTTTCTATTTTTAGATTATTACTTTTATAGTACAATAATCTTAGTTTAAAATAAGGAGGGATATATTTGAGTTTATATGATAAAAAGTACTTATCTATAGTTAAGGATATCTTAGATAATGGATATTATGATAATAATAGAACTGGAATGCCTACATATAAGCTGCCACATCAAATCATGCAGTTTAACTTACAAAATGAATTTCCTATTCTAACAACTAAAAAAGTGGCATTTAAAACAGCCATAAAGGAAATGCTATGGATATATAGAGATCAATCAAATGATGTTACAAAACTTCAAGAGCAAAATGTCCATATTTGGGATGAGTGGGTAGATGAAAACAATACTATTGGTAAAGCTTATGGATACCAAATTGCAAAATTTAATCAAGTTGATAAGCTTATTGAAACTTTAAAAACTAATCCTCAAGACAGAAGAATGATTATGTCTATGTGGAATATTGAAGATTTACCGGAGATGACTTTACAACCTTGCTGTTATCAAACCTTATGGGATGTAACTGATGGATACCTAAATTGTATGTTAATCCAGCGTAGCGGAGACATGCCATTAGGAGTTCCATTTAATACCAGTCAATATGCGGTGCTTGTTCATTTAATAGCTCAGGTAACTAATCTTAAACCTGGATTATTTACACATGTTATTAACAATGCTCATATTTATGAAAATCAAATTGAAGGAATGAAGCTTCAACTTACTAGAGAAAATGAAGATTTTGAAGCTCCAAAACTTTGGATAAACCCTGAAATTAAAAACTTTTACGATTTCACTGTAGATGATGTAAAACTTATAGATTATAAACACCATGATCCTATTAAAATGGAGGTAAGTGTATAATGTTATCAATTATAGTAGCTAAAGCAAGCAATGATGTAATCGGTGGTGATAATAAGCTTTTATGGCATATATCTAATGACTTAAAGAGATTTAAGGAAATTACATCTGGTCATACTATAATTATGGGAAGAAAAACTTTTGAATCTTTACCAAAAGTTTTACCTAATAGACATCATATTATTATTACAAGGGATCAAAATTATAAAGTTGATTCAGCTGATGTTGAAATAGCTAACGATATCAACTCTATTATAGATAGATTTGAAAACTCTACTGATGAAGTCTTTATAATCGGTGGAGGAGAAATATACAAAACTCTTTTACCTAAAACTAAAAAACTTTATTTAACTAGAGTTTATAAGGATTTTAATGGAGATACTAAATTCCCTGAAATCAATTTTAAAGATTGGTCTATTGAGTATCAATCTGAAATTTTTATAAATGAAGCTGATAACTTAAGCTTTGATTTCATTGACTTAGTAAGAAAATTATAAAGAAAACGAGGGCGTTCCTTAAAGGAATTCCCTCGCTTTCTTTGTCCTATTGTATGTTAATCCTATTGAAGAGTAACCTATAAATAATTATTTTATAAATTTTATATTTACATTAAAAAAACCCTTCTTTCAAGAAAGGCCTAAAATTAAACCGTGCACCTAGCTTCGACAGTAATCTATAGACGTTACTATGTAGTTAGCTCTGACAAGATTTATCCATATCACACGCAGTAATCACTTATCGCTGCTTCCTTCCGGACCTGACGAGGTTCATGCACTTACGTCGTATGGGACCTTGCCATCAACACCACTTGCATAGGCAGGCTCTACAAATTAAAGCCTAGGCTAGGAATTCAATCCTGCTATAGCGGATTGCAGGTTACAGGGCACCGCTAACTCCCCATCTAGCACGGCCATGGCGGAGAGAAGGGGATTTGAACCCCTGATAGAGTTTCCCCTATACACGCTTTCCAGGCGTGCTCCTTCGACCACTCGGACATCTCTCCATATTAAATTAAATAAATTATTTATTAAATGAATTAATAACATAATTTTTTAAATTTACTTATAGTTACTTAATTTGAACTACTGCTATATATTATCATATACAAATAAATATTGCAACAATTAAAACCTGGTAGCACTTCTAAAATGAATTTTAATATATTTTTTATATGATTAATTAATAAAATAATGAGGTGATATATAATCACCTCATTATTTTATTTTAACCAAAATTCAGTTATTAATAACAGGAAATAATTAGTAATTACAGCTTATATTAATTGTAGTATGACTTTTTCCTTTTACTCACAGATACAATTAATACTGCCCCTAAAACTATTCCAAGTAAGCTTACAATCTGCGCTGTTCTTAGTCCCATAACCATTAAGCTATCTGTTCTCAATCCTTCAATAAAGAATCTACCTATTGAATATAAGATCATATATCCACCAAGCACAACTCCGTCTTTTCCTTCTCTTTTCTTAAGAACTATGTAAACTAATATTGCGCAAACCAATAAATTCCAAATTGATTCATATAAAAAAGTTGGTTGATAATAAGTTCCATTTATCAACATCCCCTTTTGTATAAACTCTGGAAATTTACTGATAAATTCTTGAGAAACAGGACCTCCATGCGCCTCTTGATTCATAAAATTTCCCCAACGCCCTATAGCTTGTGCCAAAATCACACCTGGCATTATTATATCTACATATTTCAAGAAGTTAATTTTTCTATATTTAGCAAAAACATATCCTGATAATAAAGCTGCTATAACACCACCATGTATAGCCATTCCACCATTCCTTATATTTATTACATCCATAAAAGAATGATAGTTTTGATATTCAAAAGCTACATAATATAATCTCGCTCCTATAATTGATATAGGAAATGTAATTAAAAATGCATCTATTACTATATCGTAACTAAGATTTTTCTTCTTAGCTAATATGTATATTAATAACATAGCAGCTAAGACTCCCATGGATATTATTAACCCATACCATCTAATCTCTAAACCAAAAAGCTCAAAAGCTACTGGATTCATCTCACTACCTCCTCTTAATTTATTTTTTTCTCTTATTTTCAAAAAATGAAGTAAGTAAATTACTACATTTTTGATTATAACACCATTTTACATCAACTTGCCAATTAAATATATCATAATCTAATAAATTTATAGTCGAGCCACAGGCTCCCATATCTTTATTGAATGTACCAATATACAACTTAGATATTCTACTTTGTGCAATAGCTGAAGCACACATTGGGCAAGGCTCTAATGTAACATACATATGACAACCTGATAATCTCCAATTATTTAGTTTTTTACTAGCCTCATCTATGGCTAGAATTTCAGCATGGGCGGTACTAAGCTTCATTACTTCTTTTAAATTATGTTTCTGCGCTATTATTTCTCCATTCTTAACTATTACTACACCAACAGGGACTTCTCCCTTAGAAAAAGCTTTTTCAGCTTCTTTTATTGCGAGATCCATGTAATCCATAATACACTTCTCCTTAATAAAAAGTTTTATAAAAAGGAGCTGCCCAAGCAACTCCAGATTAATTTAAATTGTTCTATAACACATTTTAAGTAAATATTCTAACCTTTTTAATTCTATTTTTGTCAATATCCTCTACAACAAACTTAATATTATTAACTTTAACTTCTTCATTTTGTTCAGGGAATCTACCCAATTCTCCAATTACTAAACCTCCTATAGAATCAAATTCCTCAGATTCCATAGTAACTCCTATTAAGTCTCCGATATAATCTAATCTTGCGCTACCATCAACTATATATTCATCTTCTTTTACTACTATTATATCACTATCGGCTTCATCATCATATTCGTCTTCAATTTCCCCAACTACTTCTTCAATCAAGTCTTCAATAGTAACTATACCAACATTACCACCGTATTCATCTAACACTACAGCCATGTGATTTCTTGATTTTTTCATTTCTTTAAATAGTTCAGATATCTTTTTATACTCAAATGTATAATAAGGCTCTCTCATATAATCAGACACTTTAAAATTATCTTTACTTTGAGATGCCATTATTAAATCTTTAACATTTAATATTCCTATAACATCATCTATATTTTCATTATAAACTGGTATTCTAGAAAATTGTTCAGTTTTAATTACATTAATAACTTCTTCATAAGTAGAATCAACATTTACGGCTACTATCTCTACTCTTTGAACCATTACATCCTTCACTTGAGAATCAGCAAACTCAAAAACATTAAATATCATTTCCTTTTCAACATCTTCAAGCAGCCCCTCTTCTTTACCGACCCCAACCATAGTCTTTAATTCTTCCTCTGTAATAAATGGTTCACTAGCCTTAGGATCTCCACCTAATAGTTTTATAAATAAACTAGATATACCTGTAAATACTGCCACTAATGGTCTAAAGATATTAACTACAATATTTATAGGCTTACTAACCCTTAATGCAACTTTTTCAGAATTTTGTTTAGCTATAGACTTAGGCGTTATCTCTCCAAATATAAGAACTAAAATTGTCATTATAATAGTAACAACTCCTACTCCTCCTGGCCCAATAAGTTTTACTGCAATTGATGTAGCAAGAGATGACGCTCCTATATTTACTATATTATTACCAATTAATATAGCTCCTAATAATCTACTTGGGTTCTCAGATAGCTTTGCAACTAACTTCGCTCCACTAACTCCTTCATCTACCATATGTCTTATTCTAATTTTACTTAGAGCCATTAAGGCCGTTTCCGACATAGAGAAGAATCCTGACAATATTATTAATATTATTAATACTACTATCTGCCACGTGTAACTGTCCAAAATAATTCACTCTCCTAATAATAAATACTCTTTATTTATTATTATATCATATATAAATTTCTAAATATTAGAACTACTATTTTTTTATTATTTTATTTTACGCAACTTCATATTCTTGTACTACATTATTTATCCATTTTCCTGACTTTAATCTACTTCTTTCAAATATAATCTTAATAAATTCCTCTGTGCATATTAAGAAATATACTAGTGTAACAGGGAATCCTAAAAATGTTGCTCCGATAAAGGAAGCTGGTACAGCATAGAACCATACAGTTCCTAATTGAACTAGAGTTGAATAAAGAGTGTCTCCGCCACCTCTAAATATTCCAACAATCATAACTACATTATAGAATCTTATAGGGCAAATTACTGCCATAATTCTTAAAACTGTTACTGCATCTCTAAAAGTATTTGCTTCAACATTAAAAGGTTTAACGATTTGTGGTGCTAAAACCCATACCGCTACTCCTATAATTAATCCTATTACAGGAGAAATACTACCAATCTTATGAGAATAATCTATAGCAACCTCTTCTTCATCTGCTCCTATTTTATTACCAACCATTATAGCTGCTGCCGATGCTAAGCCTATGCATAAAACCATAAACATATTATTTAATGTAGTTGCAATTTGCATTGTTGCAACTGCACTAGTTCCTATTTGTGCATATGCTATTGAATAAGCTGTCATTCCTAATGACCATAATAATTCATTAATTATAACCGCTGTAGATGTATTGAAATAAGTTCTTACAAAATTCATATCGAAAGCAAATAATTCTTTTATTTTTGATGCTACAACATTATTTTTAGCATAAACATTAAAAATTATATAAGCCATTTCTAAAGATCTAGCAATAGTTGTTGCTAAAGCAGCTCCTGCAACTCCCATTGGTTTTACTCCAAGGTTACCAAATATAAATACCCAGTTTAAAAATGCATTACAAAGTACTCCTATTATACTTGCATACATTGGAGCCTTTGGCTGCTCTGAACTTCTTAGAGCCGAAGAGAATCCTTGAGTAAAGTTAGTAAATAAACAACTAATAGCAACAATTCTTAAGTATTGTGCTCCAAGCTCAATAACTTGAGCATCTTTCGATAATACAGACATTATTGGATTAGCTAAGAAAAAGGCTGCTCCTCCAAAAATTATAGAAGCAATAAGACCTATAGATATATCTAATCCAAGTACCTTCTTAATACTTTTAACATCTTTCTTTCCCCAATACTGCGACATAAATACACTAGCACCGGCATTTATACCTGAAAGACATAGCGTAAATATAAAGAAATATTGGTTAGCTAGTCCAACTGCTGCAATGGCTTCTTCTCCTAATCTCCCAATCATCAAATTATCTACAAGATTTAGTGATGATGTTACAAGGTTTTGAAGTGTTATTGGTAATGCTAATGTAAGCATTGTCGTTATAAAAGCTTTGTCTTTTAAAATTTTCTTCATCGTATATCCTCCTGTATTTATTAATACTACTATTTTTATTTAATTACATAAAAAAAGAGCAATGGGTAATTAGCTGCCCATCTGCTCTTAAATACTTTATTATTTTCTAATAATTAAATTAACTTGTCAATAACATTAAAATAGCAAATTAAAGTAACAATATTAAATGAAAATAAAAAACTCGTAAACCATGAATTATCTTGGTTTACGAGTAAATACTGGTATCCCCAACAGGGATCGAACCTGTATCTGTCCCTTAGGAGGGGACTGTTCTATCCATTGAACTATGGAGACTTAAGTACCAAATAAATTGTATAATAACATTTTCTTTCTGTCAATATTTACAGTTATGGAATCTTCTGAATTATTATACCATTCGGACTTACTCTTGCATTCAGTAATACTTCATCTATTTGATTACCATTCAACAAACTAATCGATATCACCATTTCGTATTCTTTATCTGTTCCTGTTACTTGCTCTAGTTCTCTTATGTTTGATATCGTCATATCTCTAATTAAAAACCTAATATTGCTTCCGTATATGGGAAATAATTGCGTCTCTATATTTGATTTTAATAGATTTAAAATTATATTTTCATAAATATCCATTTGGTTTTTAGTTGCATATAATTGATTCTTAAGTTCTTTTTCTCTTATTTTCTTCTCATCGTCAATTTGTATATCACTATAGTTTCTTAAATATCCCCAATTTTCCACTTTATAAAAGTCATCATATAAACAGTTGAACTTTATAAATATTTCAGCATCATATAAACCTTTGTTTCTTTCTAGGAACTCTTCTTCTGCTTTTATTATTGAATTAAGCATAAATGGAATCTCCTCCCTTATTGACTTATCTTTCTCTTTTGCCTTCTCATAATCTTTCTTATTAGAAATAAGACTTACTTGAAAGAAAAGCATATACTTATCATTTTCATAGCACCATCTTCCACATAGACCATTTCCTCTATATACCTCTATACTTTTGCTTTCATCCTTATCTATCACTACTTTCATTTCATTTGAAGCTTTTGAATAAGTAACTTCATAGCATCTTGGTATTATAGGTCCATCATCTAATATATCTTCGCTTCTCTCTATTTTTAATTTATAGAGATTCGTATTACTCAAAACTAACACCTCTATCTATTAATAATATACAATGTATGTTTACAACTTTTATAAAGTTACTTATAAAAGAATTACTAATTAACTTTTCTATATTTATACTTTGTTATATACTTTATAATATAGTTATTTTATTTATCGAAAGGATTTGATTTGCATGCTTAGATCTATTATTTGGTATATAGTCTTCTTTGGTACACTTATTTTAAGCATTCCTGCTATGATAAGAGCTAAGATGCTAACGAAAAAGGGCTTAGAAGAAAAGAGAGATGAACTTACTTATAGAACATCTACCATTTGGGCAAGAATCTTATTAAAGGTTGCCGGAGTTAAGGTAACAGTACACGGAATTGAAAACATCCCTAAGGATAAAAATGTATTATATATAGGAAATCATCAAGGTAGCTTTGATATTCCAATATATATTAGTGAGATACCAGGATTAAAGGGATTTGTATCTAAAATTGAAGTAAAAAAAATTCCTGGAGTTCGTACTTGGATGGGATACATGTATTGTGTTTTTATGGATAGAAGTAGTTTAAGAAAATCCGGAGAAGCTATTATTGAAGGAGTTAAAATACTAAAGAATGGTCACTCCTTAGTAATATTTCCAGAAGGTACAAGAAGTAAAGGCGATAAGATGGGTGAATTTAAGGCGGGTAGCTTTAAACTTGCAACAAAATCTAAAGTCCCTATAGTTCCGGTAACTATGAACGGATCTTATAAGATAATGGAAAATAATAAAAAGAAATGGATTGTTAAAGCTTCAAATGTTGATTTATACATACATCCTGCAATTGAAACATCTAATTTAAGTAAAGAAGAACAAGATGGTCTTGTTACTAAAGTTTATGAAATAATTGAAAGTAAACTTCCAAAATCATAATAAATAAGAGGTGTACACGTACACCTCTTTATTTATTATATATTATTTGAATATTTATTAAAAAACTTTTTATAATAAAATATATTAAATGAATATATCCTATTTATAAAAGCATAAATTTTCATTGTTATTTTCCATTATTCGACTAATTTAAATGTTTACTTTTTGCTTTTTCAATAATTTTTATAAAATTACTTATTTTACTAGTAAATAATACGAGCATATTTTTAAAATATAGTGTATAATAAATTAGTTAATATAAAATAAACGTTTATGATTAATTATATATTATTTTAAATAATTAAATAAATACAAAGAATTTTTTAGACGAATGACGTTAAATTTAGTAACTTAGGGCTCAATGTTTGACAATTATAGTCCATACTAAATTATTTAATATAAAATAATCGCTTATGATTAATTATATATTATTTTAAATAAAGAGAAAGAGGATTTTAGATGAATGAAATTAAATTTAGTAACTTAGGGCTTAAGGATACCCTTTTAAAATCTATTGATGAATTAGGTTTTGAAGAACCATCCCAAATACAAGCAGAGGCAATACCTGTAGCAATTCAAGGATATGACCTTATAGGTCAAGCTCAAACTGGAACTGGTAAAACTGCTGCTTTCGGATGTGGAATTATTAACCACATTTCAAAAAAGGATGGCCTTAGCGCTATAATTTTAGCTCCTACAAGAGAGCTAGCTATTCAAGTTAATGATGAGCTTAAAAGATTATCAAAGTATGACGAATTAGCAATACTTCCTATATATGGTGGAGATCCAATAAATAATCAAATAAGAACCTTAAAAAGAGGCGTAAACATAGTAGTTGGTACTCCTGGTAGAGTATTAGATCATATTAAAAGAGGAACTATCCAATTAGATAAGATTAAATTCTTAGTTTTAGATGAAGCAGATGAGATGTTAAATATGGGCTTCATAGATGATCTAGAAGATATAATAAAGAAACTACCTGAAAACAGACAAACTTTATTATTCTCTGCTACAATGCCTGAGCAAATTAAAAAATTAGCAAAAAGATATATGAAACCAGATGCTAAACATATAGCAATACAAAAAACTTCAATGACTGTTTCTAAAATTAGCCAAGGTTTCTATGAAGTATCTCATAAGACAAGATTTGAAGCTCTTTGCAGAGTTTTAGACTTTGATACACCATCATCAGCTATAATATTCTGTAGAACTAAAAAAGGTGTTGACGAACTAGTGGAAGGAATGCAATCTAGAGGCTATGTAGTAGAGGGAATGCACGGAGATATGTCTCAAGCTCATAGACTAAGGACTTTAAAGAAATTTAAAGAAGGTTCATTAAACTACTTAGTTGCTACTGATGTTGCTGCAAGAGGAATTGATGTTGAAGGAATAACTCATGTTATTAACTATGATTTACCTCAAGATGTTGAAAGCTATGTTCATAGAATAGGTAGAACAGGAAGAGCTAATAGAGAAGGTATTGCTTATTCATTAGTATCTCCAAAGGAATATTCTATGCTTAAGCAAATAAAGTCAGTTACTAAGGGTGATATAGCTAGAAAAGCTATCCCAACAGTTAATGATATATTTAATAGTAAATCAGACAGCATATTAGAAGATGTTACAAATACTATTAATGATTCAGATTACTCAAGATATATTCCTATTGCTAAAGAGCTATCTGAGAAATTTGATAATGTTGACCTTATTGCAGCATTAATTAAGAATCAATTTAACAATGACTTACTTGATACCTATTCTTCTGATAAATTAGAAGCTCCAAAATCTGAAGATATACGTTTATTCTTATCTGTGGGTAGACGTGATGGAATTAATCCTAAATCTTTAGTTACTTTTATAAAGGATACTGCTAGAATAAGAGCAACTTCTATTGGTGATATTGATATTTTAGAGAACTTCTCTTTTGTTAATATAACTCCAGATGTTAAAGATAAAGTTATTGATAAATGTTCAGGACGTAAACTTAATAAGAGAAAAGTTAATATTGAAGTCGCAAACAGGAAAAGATAATAATAATAAAATATATTATTTTTAACAAAAAAGATGTTACTAAATACTTTGTAACATCTTTTTTGTTTTTACTTACATTTATTTTTTATGCCATCATAAAGATATCTAATATATTCAGTATCTACGTTATCTCTGTCTAGCATTTTTATTCTATTTTCTATCTTACTTAAAGTTTCTCTTGCTTCTTCAAAATCCTTTTGACGAATGCATGCACTTGCATATTCTAATAAATAATCTATTTTAAGTACTAATTCTGCTAAATCTTCTCTATCATCATTAACTAAGTCAACCAATAAAGAGTAAATCTTTGGAGAAGTATCTTTTCTTACGCTATTAAGTAAAGCATTATTCTTACTAGTTTTTCTACTCACTATTTCACCTTCCTCCTTAAGTTTAATATATTTATATTAATTTATATCATATTTTAATAACATATCCAATACATTTTAATGAATGAAAGATTAGGAGGTATTATTAATGCAAAAATATGTATGTGTTCCATGTACTTACGTTTATGATCCTGAATATGGAGATCCTGAGAATGGAATAGATCCAGATACTCCATTTGAGGATTTACCTGATGATTGGGTTTGTCCTGTTTGTGGTGCAACAAAGGATGAGTTTGAAGTTCTAGAAGATTAATAAATAAATACATATTATCTTAATTACTCTATATTAATAATTATTTTAAGGTAATATGTATTTTATGTTTTTTTTATTAATCCATTCCTAAAATCATTTATATAATTTATAGTTTCATTACTAATTATAGCTTCTTTATTCACTACTGTATCTATATCCTCTAAAATATGATTTACATCCTTATTTTCTTTTATATTTTCATATGCAGATTTTCCAAGTTTAGAAAGCGTACTCTTAGCCTTTTCATTAAAGCTTAATAAAGGTATTCTTGAAACATAACCGGAAGTTATCATATTACTTCTTAATAAAACACCTCTTACAAAATATGTTACCAAAGTTGAATTTAAATATGCTAATAGCCAATATAAATCTTCTTCATCACAAATAATGCAAGCATTAACACCAAAAGTGCTACCATCAGGTAGCTTGCAAGCACTAAAATTAACTCCCATAGAAGAGCAAATTATACCAGATTTATATATGAACTCCTTATTTCTGACTATGAAATTAGGAATCGCTACCCCTAAGTCTAAGAAATTTTTATTTATATACATAATTTTTTCAGTGAAGAATTTATCTTTACCTGGATTTTTATAAAAAGGTATAGTAAATGGGTCTCCCCTGTCATAAGATAAAAACTCCTTATCATTACCTGTTGATATTCCAGAAATACATTTAAATTTATCAGCTATTCTTTGTAAGTTGAATAAGTTCTTAATATCTTTTGGACATTCAATTATAAATTCATAATTATCCTTTTTACTGCTCAATATTATGTCCCTTAACTTATAAATTTTCTTGTTTGAATGATCTAATTTTGCTTTAAATTCCTCAATACTTGCACATCTGTTGTTCACCACTATATTTCCCTGGAAATTAACGCCCTTTTGTAATATAAGTATACTAGTCCTTACATCTGCACCTTGATTTATGAATAAATCTCTAGGACACATAGTTATCTCATGTATTGAACAATTATTTATAATCTTTTTCCTTAGCTTTTCATAACTTTTAGAGCTTAAAAATGAATCTTGAGTTATTATTCCTATAACAGCTCCATTTTTAGATAAATCTATTATGGCTGATATAAACATGCTGTACATATTATGAATACCTACATCTTTAAATAAACTTCTAAGCTTAGACTTATTTTCTCTAATGTAATTAACTTCATGACAATTATATGGGGGATTTAAGGTATAATAATCATAATTTAGAGTTTCAATATCTTTATCTTCCTTAACTCTCTCATAATAAATTTCTAAGAAATCTTTATTTAGGAATTCACAACTATAATCTTCCTTATATTTAACTATATCTACTCCAAATGTTTTTATTTTGCTTTTAATGAAAGGAGCTAACATTTCTTCTCTCCCACAGCAAGGGTCAAAAACTTCTTTTCCATTAGACTTTATCTCTAACAATCTTTTCTTAATATATTCACAAATGAAATCTGGTGTAGAATAGTATCCTACTAACCTTTTGTCTATAAATTCTTCACTTGATATTTTCTCTATTAATACCTTATCTTTTCTCCCCATAAATTCTCTCCATTTAAATTAACTACCCATAAAAATAATATATATATTTATTATACGCTAAATATGAAATAGTTGCAAAGACAACTTTATTTTGCAACTATTCTTCAATACAATATATATTTACTTTGTTACTAAAATTCTAAAACAATTTAAACCTTCTACTATATCAGAATAAATTATGCCTTCATACTGAATTAAATCTAAATTATTCTTGAGCTTTAGACCTACCTGATTAATATTATTAATTAGTTTTTCTATATTAGTTGTTGGTACATCCACAGTAATCACTAAAAGACCATTACTCTTAAGAACTCTTTTTAATTCTTTTAATATATCTATAATATTATTCTCCTCTATAAGATGTAATACTGATATACAATATATTTTATTAAAAAATTCATCTTCATATTTTAGATTTCTTAAGTCCTCATTCTTTAGTAATAACTTATCTAAGTATCTTTCTGATAACATAACTTCTTCATCTGAAAAGTATTGTTTTTGTTTGTTTATAATCTCTTCTTTATCTAATATTGTACTATCTATATCTACGGCATGAACTTCATGGCATATACTTGCTAAATAATATTTGAAGGGATGTATCGCACCACAGCCTGCATCTAAACAAATATCCTTTTCTTCTACAAATTTACTAGCCCAAGCGTATTCATAGAAGTTATTTATCTTAGCTCTTTGCCCTATAGTTCTATGATAAACACATGATTTACAATATATTTTAGGCTTCCAATTTTCCTTAGTTCCCATATAATAGTTATATCCTAATATAATACTGTCATCTTCATAACCTTGCTTACCAGTCAAAAATCTTATATCATACGCATTTATTCTCTTTAATATATTAAAATTATGAATAGCTGGATGAACAAATCCGTAATCTATCTTTTCTTCTATTAAAGATTCCATCATTTCTATTTTTTCTTCAAGACTTTCTGGAAATATAAAAGATTCTTCTCGCCCAGTTACTTTATATAAATTATCTTCAAAATAAACTATTCTCGGAGAAACTATTGGTTCATTCGTTTTTAGCAAAAAATCTATTAGTGGCTTATCCCAATTTGGAGTAAATATCATATCTAAATGTACTTCAGCCACATATTTGATATTATTATAATTTTTCTTTATATGGTTTATCATTGAATATCTTGAAAATGCAATTCCATCATTCTCTCCATTTCCAATAATTTCGTAATTAATATTAAACTTTGATAAATAATAACTGAGTTCTTGATTACTTAAACACCCTTGATTATATATTAGTAAAATCTTATATTTACACTTTTCAAGGCTTTTAAAAAAATCATCAGACATTTTTGAATCATAAATAAAATCACTTCCATTCTTATTTATTAAAAATGGAAGCATATAAATCATGTCCATAGCATACTCCTTTAAATATTTGTACACTATTTTATTCAATTATTACATCTTTGGTGATATTTATAAAATTCATTAATAAATTTAATAAAAAAGATAATGAACAAACTAAGTAATTCATTATCTTAAGATTAATTATTTAATTTTATCATATATTATTGGTTCTTTTGACCCCGAAACTATTTCTCCATTCTTTCTAAATATTTCTGTCATATATATCTTACCATTATATACTTTTTCTATTGCTGTAAATATTACTTCAGAAGAAAAATTACTTTCACTTTCAGCTAAGAAGTATCCATCTTTTTCTTCAAATATAATAGGTGCAAACTTTTTAGATAATTCTAAATTACTATAATCTATGACTAATTTATCATTTGAATTCACAAAATCATTATAGTCTATTTCACTTGGTAACTCATAAGAAGTTAACACTACATCCTCATCTTCATTTAATGTGTATAGGAATAAATGATGCAATGCCGTATTATGTTCTCCATGATTATAGTAAGTTTCATCTATAGTAAAGTATCCATTAAAGTCCTTCGGAAGATTTTTAACCTTATTATTACATATACCAACAATATGTTTTGCAACAGGTGTTCTAGCCTCGCCAGTTGTAGCTTTTTCCTCTCTTATCTGATTGTCATTATTAAAACTTCCAGATAAATAATTTATAAACCTCTCTAACTTTTCCATTGTAATCACCTCTATTTTTATTTATATTTAAATTATAGCACTTTTTCCCAGTGTAATACTTCTGTAAAGCTACAAAACCCATTAATAATTACTTATTAATAATATTATTATTTATAAATATCTCTATAATTACATAGTGTAATACCATTTTCATCTACGAACTCTTTAACTTCCTCAGACGTCAATACTTTAAGCTCTTCTACTCTTTTTAGGTTATATGAACTATTCTCCATAATAAAACTATCTAAATATGCAGGATGCGTCATAGTTTCTAAAACTTCATACTTGTTTATTTCTACTTTCTTAAATCCATCAATACTTACTGTTTCATCATAGAAAAACCCACTAAATGGAACTATCTTATCATAATCCAATTCGTATAATAATCCACCCCTAATTGGTAAATTATACTTAGAGAGCAATTGCTCTACTACAGGTTTCAAAACTTTTAATGTATGAACATGATGATGAGAATCCAAATGAGTTATTTCTATACCACTGTTAATAACTTTTTGTATTTGTGCAGAAAATTCATTATATACTTCTTCAAGATCAAATTTATTTTCAGCAGTCTCCTCACTTATTCTTTTATAGAAAAATCCATTTTCATCTACTATTGTTTTGTGAGTATTCAAAACTGGTTTATACGCAGACAAAGTTAAATGAACACCACACCCTAACTCCTCTAAACCTTTACAAGATTTTAAAAGCCCTACTGCATGATCAAAAGCTGGCATTCCAGCCATTATTGAAGCACTTCTGACTACCCCATTCTTATATGCATCTATTATTCCGTAATTAGCTCCCTTACTTATTCCAAAATCATCAGCATTTATTATTAACTTCATATTCTTAACACCTCTCCTATAATTCCCGAAAATTATATATACATTATTTTTCAAAATAATTATAGCATCTTGTCCTTAGTGAATTTTTTCAAATTTTAAAATAAAATTCCATTATAGGTATAGTGATTAAACTCACTTTTGTGCATAAAGTTTAAGCTTATTTCTAATCATAATAAATGAAATAATTTTTTAATGAGGTAAATACATATGAAAAAATTTATTAAATTTTGCACTACATTTATTTTATTAACCATTTGTTTATTAATGAACATAAGTTACTTTCCTAAGGCTCTGGAAGATTTACGTCTTATAGAGAATTCGCCTAATAATAATACATTGCCGGACCACTTTAGACTATCCTCAAATTACAAATCTATAATAAAAGATAAAAATATAAACTTAAAAGGTCTTGATAATCTAAATATATCGGGAAGTGGACAGTTTTCCGATTCAGGACTCTCTTTAATAAAAGAGGCTATTAATAATAATTTTTCTATAATAGACATTGATTTAAGGCAAGAATCTCATGGATTTATAAATGGAATAGCCGTTAGTTGGGAAGGAGAAAAAAACGATGCTAATAAAGGATTGACCTTACCAGAAGTTATAGCTGTTGAAAATAAACTATTAGGCTCAATTAAGATTGGAGAACCGCTTACTTTTTATAATAAAAAAGAAACTATAGTTCCTAAACTTGTTCAAAATGAATTTCAAGTTGCTAACTCAAAAGAAATTGGATATGTTCGAATTCCTGTAACTGATGGCGGATTCCCAACTGATGATTTGGTAGATTACTTTATTGATTTCGTAAAAAATCAACCTCAAGATTCATGGCTTCATTTTCACTGTAAAGAAGGGATAGGAAGAACTACTACATTTATGATAATGTATGATCTTATAAAAAATCATAAAGATGTTAGCTTAAATGATATTATTAAACGCCAAGTCATACTATCTGGAATGGATACTAAAGATGCGCAAGGATTTTATACCGGAGAGCATTATAAATTTTTAAGTGATTTTTATAATAAATATATATCTAAATCAACTTCTTCAATTGAATATAATAATATTTTCATTAATGATAATTATATTAAAAACCCTGTGATACCAGAGCATTTATATGTTATCTCTGAAGATAAAATGAATAATGAAGAGCAGACTATGATTTCTGCTCTTCAAGGCATTATATCAACAAAATCTAAATCACAAATCTATATTCTTAGTAAAGATGAGCCAGATTATAAGATTTGGTTACATGATCTAATTAATGAGAATAGCATTAGTTATGAAAATATATCTGATCCCTGGAAATTAATAAATAAGTTTAAGTCTAGTATTAATGGTTACATCCTATATGATAATTCAAATCCCTCCTCTATTAATAACGCTTGCACTTTAGCATCATTGAAAAATTCGATTCCTATTGAAAAATCTCTTGAAGTAAAAATCAATAATTTCGGAATATATAAATTAATTGAAGATTGTTCAAAGACAGATAAGTATTGGGCATATAAAACTCTTTGGAATTCAGGATTAAATCATTCAACAGTTATAGAGCTCTCTCCAGTAAAATCTATGGCTTTAAGAGATTATGCTATAATGTCAAAATCCCTTATCTTTTATGAGGATGATGTTAATGATTATTCATTAAGAGAATTAGTATTTAAATCAATGGAAAATACTCCTCGTGCCTTAGGATGGGGTCCAGATGAATATAATAATGTAAGTATTGCATCCAAATATGGAGTAGATGTTATCGCCGCAGATTGGTCTTATAACTTATCTGTATTAAGCTCATTTCCAACAACTGCACAAACTCAAAAATCTAATAAAGAAATCCCTAAAGAAACTAATGTACATTATGTAACCTTCATTATGTCTGATGGTGATAATCAGCAATGGCTACTTGGAAGTAATTATAGTTCTGAAAAATGGTTTGGCTCTAAAAATAGAGGAAACTTCAATTTAGGTTGGTCGTTAAGTCCATCTCTATATTATTTAGCACCTACAGTATTTGAAAAATACTATCAAAGTGCAAGTTCAGGAGCTTACTCAGATTACTATCTTGTTTCTCCTTCAGGCAATGGATATATTTATCCAAGTAAATATCCAATAAATAAACTTTCTAATTATACTGATAGACTAAATGAGTACATGAAAAAAGTAGATCAGAAATATGTATTGATTATTGATGATAATGCTTTTTATGAAAATAGTCTATGGGATAAGTACACTGATAGATCAGATATAGATGGCCTATTCTATCTAGATTATACGAAAAATAATAACTATAACGGAGAAATAAATTGGTCTAACAATAAACCTATAGTTTCTTGTCGTGACTTACTTTGGGAAGGATTAGAAAGTGAGGATGAACTAGTTGATAATATCAATTCTAGAACTAAATTAGATTATATAGATATTACTGATCCAGATTCTTATACCTTTGTCTATATACATGTATGGAGCAAGGATATGAATGTTCTTCAAGGGGTTATAAATAAGATAAATGCTAATCCTAAGGTAAGAGTGGTTACGCCTGATATCTTTATGAAATTAATTAAAACCAACGTCAATCCTACATAAAAATAAAGATAGAATTGACATTTACTTAATTCTATCTTTATTTTATTTACCATTCTCTGCCCGGATCACCAGCCATATTGTTAATAGTTCCTCGAGGATATAAAACTGAATAATGATCTAAAATCGCCTTTTCACTTTTACTATCTGAAAAAACAAATAATAATTTAAAATCATCATTTACTACATATCCAATTATTCTTTCGTTCAAACTTGTTGTAACTTCATATGATGGTTCTCCAAAATATGATATTATATCTTGTAAATTTAACTCTTTTAACGATTTATCAAAGGATCTTACTTCAAATATTTGAGAGCCCTTATTACATCCAAATGCTAAATTTTTGCTTTCAAAGGCATAATAAATACCTTTAGCTTCGGCAATATAATTTTCAGAGTCTGCTTTGCCATAAACATTAATTATTTCATCAATAACAGTATATTTTGCTTTGAATTCACTGTTTATAATCATTCCATCTTCAGACTTACCTTTTATACTATTTAATAAATCAAATTTATAATTATCTGAATTTCCAGCATTAGTCTCATCTGAATCATCTGTATTAGGCTCTGTATTCTTATGTGGAGTATTATTAGATGAATCTCCACTTGCACCTTCTTCAATCTCTGTAGGCTTGCTAACATTGATTTCATTATTATTAGATTTATCCTTATATCCACATGATGTAATTGAAATTGCGAAGACTACCATGATAGCGGCAATCAATATTTTCTTCTTCATTCTACTTCCTCCTAATAAACCTTCATTATTATATTATACTCATTATATATATATATTTTCTTTTCCATGTCGAACTTAATATTTATTTAACTATTATACTCAATTTTATTTTATATAAATAACTTTACTCTTCTTATGGAAACACTAAATAAAAAAAATAGATAGATAATTATATTCTTTTCTCCGTTATAGGATTCAAGTGGCCAGAATATAATATCTATCTACTCATATAATGAGGGATAGGAATTTATAAAAAATTATTTTGCATACTTTACTATTATATCTCTTAATATATTTACTACTTCTTTACCTGCTTTATCATTATAATATTTTGCAAATCTTTCATCAGCAACATACATTTCAGCTAAACCAATGTGAGCTTCCCTTGAATAACTAGGCCATGTGAAGCTAAGCCATTCTTTATGATTTTCGTAGACTTCTTTTGCTGCTTTTGATTCTAAGTCACTAGTAGAAATAACTTCTAATAGAGCCTTAAATAGTCGTTCCTCAACTTTATTCATATCATTAAAATCTTCTTCACTCATATTCATAAACTTCTTATTAGAAGCCTCAACTGTTTCATTGCCATATTTATCTCTAATTTCTTTTCCGTATTTTCTTTCGTTTTCTTCTAATCGTTCTTGTTTTAATCCTTCAAATTTTTCTTTATTAGACATACTTATTTCCCCTTTTTTATATTCAATAGTTTTTTCTACAGTTAAAATCAATTGATCAAGTTGATTTCTCCTAGAAATGAGGCTTTTTCGATGTTCAATTAATGATTGACAAATATCAAAACTAGAATTAGAAATTATATTTTGAATTTCTTCAAGTTTAATATCCATAGATCTATAAAGTAAAACTTGTTGTAATATATCAACCTCTTTTTCTCCATATATCCTATATCCGGATGAATTAATTCTACATGGTTTTAATAATCCAATTTCATCATAATATCTAAGAGTTCTAGTACTTATACCTGCCATTTCAGCTAGCTTTTTAATTGTATATTCCATCTTCATTCCTCCTTACAAGTTAATAATAGACCTTTACGCAACGTTAATGTCAATACATACTTTAATATTTTTTTGATATCTTTAAGAACAAAATTATCTTTGATTAAAATTGATATATACACAGGTATTTAATAGTGTTATAATAAAAATCCACTTAATGTTATATACTTTTAAAGTGAATTATATTATTTAATTATTATTAAAGAAAGTGTCAGGTGAAATTTATGATTGATGCAAAATTATTAGTTGAAAAGGCTTATGAAGCTCAAAAATTTGCTTATACTCCTTACTCTAACTTTAATGTTGGTGCAGCACTACTTGGTACAAACGGTAAAATTTACTTAGGTTGTAATATAGAAAATGCGGCTTTTACTCCAACAAACTGTGCTGAAAGAACTGCTTTCTTCAAAGCTGTATCTGAAGGACAACATGAATTCCTTGCAATAGCAATAGTAGGTAATAAAGCAGATGCTGAGGAAACTGAATACTGTGCTCCTTGTGGCGTTTGCAGACAAGTAATAGCAGAGTTCTGTAATCCGAAGACATTTAAAATCTTCCTTGCTAAAAATAAAGATGAATTTAAAGAATATACATTAGAAGAACTTTTACCACTAGGATTTACTAGCAAAGATTTGGATTAATAAACAAGTTTAATATAACTTAAAAATAATTATCTCTTTAGTGATGTAATAGAACGTAAAATTTTCAATATTGAAATAAGACATGAAATGAATTTAAAGTCCAACATAATTGTTGGGCTTTTTTTATATTATCATCCATCCACTGAAAAGTATTTGATATTGAGAAAAGTTATATATTTGACAATATCTCCTTAATATCCTTGGAGAAAATCTATTAAAAGAATATTAAACACTTAATATTATGAATAAAATATGGCTTTTTAAAATAATAATATGAAAAATAATAAATTTAAAAAAGCTAAAACCTATTTATTTGATTGTTAAAAAAATATTTAACACAATTATAAAATTAAATTAAATTAATTTTCAGAAATTTGCAAAAATACTTGATATTAAGTACAATTAACTTAGGAAACATGAAATTTGATTTTAATCGGTAAGTATTTAATCAAAAATTTTAGGTGTAATATTTCATACAACATATTCTACAGTAATAAAATTTTACGAGTAAATAAAGCAATGAAATTATTAAATTTAATACTTATCATTATTATATAAAAGAAAAAATAAGAGAGGTGATTGAAAAAATAAATTTTAAATAAGAAGGGATGAGGCAAATTGAATTTATTGACAGAAAAAATTAAAGAGGTATCATTGTCGGTTTTACCTATAACTTTAATTGTAATAATACTAAACTTTACATTAACTCCCATAGAAACTTCTATGATGGTAAGGTTTATAATAGGAGCTGTATTTGTAGTAATAGGATTATCAATCTTCTTAGTTGGCGTTGATATTGGAGTAACACCAATAGGAAATATAATGGGAAACAATATAGCTAAGGCAAACAAGCTATGGATTGTTATTATAGCGGGATTAATTCTAGGACTTGTTATATCTATAGCCGAACCAGATCTTCATATACTTGGTGGACAAGTCGCAGATGTAACTGGAGGTGCTTTCGGAAAGTTCTTGATAGTTATAGTTGTTTCAATTGGAATATCCCTAATGCTTGCTTTAGGACTTGGAAGAATAGTTTATTCATTTCCACTCTATAAATTACTGACCATTATTTATGGGGTAATACTCCTTATTACTATTTTTGTATCACCAGAGTTTTTAGCAATATCTTTTGATGCTTCAGGAGCTACAACAGGAGCTATGACAGTTCCATTTATTTTAGCCTTAGCAACTGGGGTATCTAAAATGAAAAAAGATAGTAAACAGTCAGAAAAAGATAGTTTTGGTTTAGTTGCTATAGCATCAACAGGAGCTATCTTAGCTGTGATGATAATGAGCATAGTATCAAAAACTAATGAAATCAGCGGATCAGCAGAAGTGAATTTGGAAGGAACAAAAGGAATAATAGGGCCATTTTTAAATGCAATACCTCATTTAGCATATGAAATTTTCTTAGCTCTAACCCCGATAATTCTTATATTTTTAATATTCCAAAAGATTAAATTTAAAACTTCTAAAAAATCATTAAGAAAAATAATGTTCGGTATATTATTTACCTTTATAGGTTTAGTAATATTTTTAGTAGGAGTTAATGCTGGATTTATGGAAGTTGGAACTATAGTTGGTTACAAGATAGCAGCCCTTGATAATAAGGCCTATGTCATAATAGTAGGATTTATCCTTGGATGTGTAACGATTTTAGCTGAACCGGCGGTTTATGTTTTAACTCATCAAATTGAAGATGTTACTAGTGGATATGTAAAAAGAAATGTAGTAATGTTGTCCTTAGCAATTGGAGTTGGATTTGCAGTAGCATTATCAATGATAAGAATAATTGTTCCAGGGATTCAATTATGGCACTATCTATTACCTGGATATATAATATCAGTTGGTTTAATGTATATAGTTCCAAAGCTATTTGTAGGAATGGCTTTTGATTCAGGTGGAGTTGCTTCTGGACCTATGACAGCTACATTTATATTAGCTTTTGCTCAAGGTGCAGCAGTATCAATAGAAGGAGCAGATGTTTTAATAGATGGCTTTGGAATGATAGCTATGGTTGCTATGACGCCAATTATAGCTCTACAAATATTAGGTTTAATATTTAAAATTAAATCTAAAAAGAAGGAGTTGGTTTAGATGTTGAATAACTCTAATTCTAAAGGTATTGAACTTCTTTGTGTTATAGTTAAATTAGGATTAGGAAGTAAGGTGCTTCACAAAGCTAAGGAACATGGAGTATCTGGTGGAACTGTGCTTTTAGGAAAAGGAACTGTAAATAACAAAATTTTAGATTTTTTAGGACTTGCAGATGTTCGCAAAGAAGTAGTTTTAATGATTTCAAAAAAAAGTATTATGGAAAAAGCTTTAATAAAATTAGACGAAGAGTTTAAATTTGAAAAGCCTAATCATGGAATAGCTTTTACAACATCAATATCTAATATAATTGGAACTAGAAGTTGCAAAGAAAATGAAAAAGTTAAAGAGGGAGATTTTGATAAAATTATGTATAATTCTATAACTATTATTGTAGATAAAGGAAGAGCTGAGGATGTGATAGATGCAGCAACTAAAGCTGGATCATTAGGAGGCACTATTATTAATGCAAGAGGTTCAGGAATTCATGAAACTAGTAAAGTATTTGCTATGGAAATAGAACCCGAAAAAGAAGTAGTTCTTATTTTATCAAAAACAGACCAAACGGAACAAATTGTAGAATCAATTTCAAAAGAAATTAAAATTAATGAGCCAGGAAATGGCATTATATATGTTCAAAATATAAATAAAACTTATGGATTATATGAGAAATAAGTTGAAAGATAATAAAAAAGTAAGAAAATTTTTAATATTTTCTTATTTTTTTATTTTAGAGCTAATTTCTATTGAAATAGTATTAACTTTGATGTAGCATAAGATTCATGTAAATAATTGGTGGGCAATAAAACTTTAAAATTATTATAATTTATACTTGGTTAAAGTAAAAAAGGGGGACTAAATTTAAATGTTTAGTTATTCGAGCAATGTTGAATTACTTTGTGTTATAGTTAAATCAGGATTAGGAAGCAAGGTAATGCAAAAAGCGAAACAAAATGGAATTTCTGGAGGTACAGTACTTTTAGGTAAAGGAACTGTAAACAATAAGATATTAGACTTTATAGGACTGGCAGATGTAAGCAAAGAAGTGGTAATGATGATTTCTAATTCAGATTTAATAAATAAAGCTTTAGTAAAATTAGATGAAGAATTCAAATTTAATAAACCTAATTATGGAATAGCCTTCACAACGAATATATGTGATGTATTTGGAACTAGAAGTTGTAAATGTAATAAGGAAGAAAAAGGTGGAGAGAATAATATGTATAATGTTATAACTGTAATAGTTGATAAAGGAAAAGGAGAAGATGCTATAGAGGCAGCTACTAAAGCAGGCTCTCAAGGCGGAACTATTATAAATTCTAGAGGATCAGGGATTCATGAAACTAGTAAGGTCTTTGCTATGGAAATAGAACCAGAAAAAGAAGTAGTTATAATTTTATCTAAAAAAGATAAGACTGAAGATATAGTAAATTCTATAAGAGAAGATTTACAATTGGACAAACCAGGAAATGGAATTCTATTTGTTCAAGAAATAAATCAGGCTTATGGATTATATGAAAAATAAAATTATCTCTCTTCTATTTAATATCAACACTCTTTTAAGACATAACCAGAAATAAAAGGAGCTGTCTCGTAAATGATAAAAAATAATTTACGAGGCAGCTCCTTTTGAGTTTTCATTAATGGCTTCTATTATTGCATTTGCTACAGCTTCCGCCAGTAATTCTTGATTATATTCATTAGAAAAATACGTTCTATCATTATAACTATTCATAAATCCGAATTCTACAAGTATAGAAGGAATATTATTTTCTCTTATTACATATAAATCTTCGCTTCCATCTAACATAGGACGCCTTTGTGTATAATTTAATCTTTCTAAATTTTCTTCTATCTTTGTTCCTAAGCTTACGCTACTATAATCATTATAGTTTGTCCACACTTCAAAACCATATATATCTTCATATGAATAAACATCAACATAGTCATTAATATGAAGTGATATAAAATATTCTGCATTAGATGAATTTGATATCTCCACTCTTCTTTTTAAATCTTCTTTCTCATCATTCCCTAATGCTATATCTTCATCTCTTGTGTAAATAACATTAATATTGTTTTCTTCTAATATAGCCCCAACTTTATTAGAAATATTTAATACAATATCTTTTTCATATATTGAGCCAAATTCAGCTCCTACATCATGTCCCCCATGACCAGGATCAAGAACAACACTTACTTTATCTTCATTAACATCTTCAAAATTTGATATATTCCTACTTAAACTACCGGTTAATTTATAATTAAAAATACTATTTATTGTTTTATTTGAAAGTATTATAAAGACTATCAACATTATACATGCTCTAGTTCTTCTAAGAAGTATTCTTCTTTTTCTTCTTCTAAGTAACTTATTGATTTTTTTCATTATGCTTCCTCCTAATTATAAATGAAATAACCTCTATAAAATTTACCCAGTCTATGAATCAAACTTTTATACTCACTATTAGTTCTAATATTATAATTTGTTAACCTTATAATAATCTTAAAATTTAATATAAATAGTTATTCCATGATAATCTTTTTATAAATTTCTTCTATAATAAAAAAACAGTAATAAAGAAAATCGATTTTGGATCAATCTTCTTTATTACTATTTCATTGAAAATTATATATACTATTTATTATCAACATGTGAGAAATGAAGAAGTCTATGAGCTTTTTTAGAAAGCGGTTCTCCTAAATATTCATTATAACATTGATTAACTAAAGGATTCTCATGAGAAAATCTCTTTTCAGAGCTTTCATCTAGACCATATAATACATCTGCTCTATCTTCTGCAAGCTCTATATTATAAAGTATAGGTTGTCCTCCTCCTCCAGAGCACCCTCCTGGACATGCCATTATTTCAACAAAATCATATTGAACTTCATCACTTTTAATAGCTTCCATCAGTTTTCTAGCATTCCCAAGTCCACTTGCTATGGCTACTCTTAGAGTCGTATTGCCAATGGCGAATTCAGCTTCTTTCCACCCATCCATTCCCCTTACTTTTTCAAAATTATCTACTTTGGGATTCTCTCCTGTAAGTAAGTAATAAGCGCTTCTTAAAGCAGCCTCCATCACTCCACCAGTAGCTCCAAAAATAACTCCTGCTCCAGTTCCATCGCCTAAGATATTATCCATTTTCTCATCTTTTAAATCCTTAGCATTTATGTGTTCAGCTCTTATCATTTTTACAAGTTCCCTTGTTGTTAGTACTGCATCTACATCCACGCCTTCCTCTGCTGCATTAATATCTGCTATATCCTTTTCATATTTTTTGGCAGTACATGGCATTATGGAAACACTATATATCTTACTAGGATCAATTTTCATTTTTTCTGCAAAATATGTCTTTGTAATTGCTCCAAACATCTGCTGTGGAGATTTTGCTGTAGAAAGTTTTGATACCATATCTGGATATTGAGATTTTATAAACCTTATCCAGCCTGGGCAACAAGAAGTAAACATCGGAAGTTTCTCACCATTTTTTATTTTCTCTATTAATTCTGTTCCTTCCTCCATTATAGTTAAATCTGCTGCGAAGGAAGTATCAAATACATAATCAAATCCAATTCGCTTAAGAGCATCTACTATTTTACCTACAGTAGCTTCCTCTCTAGAAAGGCCAATTTCTTCTCCCCAAGCTGAGCGGACTGCCGGAGCTATTTGTACTACAGTAATCATTTCAGGATTTGCAAGTGCCTCAAAAACTTTTTCAGTATCATCTCTTTCCACTAAAGCTCCTACAGGGCAATGAGTAATGCATTGTCCACATAAAGAGCAATCTATATCCTCTATTTTATTATTTTTAGATATACCAACATTAGTTCTAGCGCCACTTCCTGTAGTATCCCATACCCCTAAGGATTGAATCTTGTTACACACCTGAACACATCTCATGCACTTTATACACTTTTCATTATCTCTTATTAAAGGAAAATCCTTTCTCCAGGGTTTATATTTTATTTCCTCTCTATAAGGTAAATTGTTAATTCCTAAATCCCTTGATATACTTTGAAGCTGACAGCTTCCATTTCTAATACATGTAGCACAACGACAATTATGCTGTGAAAGTATAAGTTCTACATTAATTTTCCTTGCTTTTCTAACTCTCGGACTATTTGTTTTAATAATCATTCCTTCTGAAATAGGAGTATTACAGGCTGCTGCAAGTTTATTGACTCCTTCAATCTCAACTAAGCAAACCCTACAAGCACCTATTTCATTAATATCCTTTAAGTAGCAGATTGTAGGTATTTCTATTCCTGCCGTCTTTGCTGCTTCAAGAATTGTCATTTCCTTAGGTATAGCTATTTTTTTGTTATCTATTATTATATTTACCATCTATCAACTCTACCTCCTTTGAATGCTCCACAGCCTAAATGGTCACAACGTAAACACCTTCCTGCCTCCTGCTTTGCTTCCTCTAACGTAAGAGATTTCTCAACCATATTAAAATCTCTAATTCTCTCTTGTGCTGATCTTTCAGACATATTAGCTCTTCCCCATGGAATACTACTTCTAAATTTTATAGGTGGTATTTCCACATCGTTCTTTATTTCATGCTTATACCCAAAATAACTATCAATATTTGCTGCTGCAACTTTACCTGAAGCTATTGCTTTAATTACTGTAGATGGTCCTGTTACACAATCACCTACAGCAAATATACCTTTTTGTCCATATACTTCTCCTGATTCTGATACAATAATTCTTCCCATCTTAGTATTTATTCCGCATTTTTCAAAATACTTAGACTCAATTTCTTGCCCTACAGCCACAATTACAATATCACATGATATGAACGCAGGCTCTTTACTAGAATTGAGCGGCTTTGCTCTACCATTAACTACAGGCCCTATTATCTGAGGTTGAACCCATATTCCCTTAAGCTTGTCTACACCATCTTTTTCTATACTAATCGGAGCCATAAGGTCCATAATTTCACAGCCCTCTGCTATAGCTCCTTCCACCTCATCAGCTAATGCTGTCATATCTATCTTTCTTCTTCTATATACTATATTTACCTCTGATGCACCAAGCCTAATTGCAGTTCTCGCTGCATCCATAGCAACATTACCGCCTCCTACAACAACAATTTTTTTCCCTTTGAAATCAGGTGGATTATCATCAGCTACCTCTCTTAAAAATTGTACAGCTGATATAGCCGAATCTGAATCTTCCCCTGGTATTCCTAGCCTTTTAAATCCATGAGCTCCGATTGATACATATACTGCATTATAATTTTCACGAAGCTCTTCCATTAAGATATCTTTTCCAATACATACCTCTGTTTTTACTTCAACTCCATTAGAAAGTATCGTTCTTATTTCTCTTTCCAACTCATCTTTCGGTAACCTATAATTAGGAATTCCATACTGAAGCATTCCGCCAAGTTTTTTTCTTTTTTCAAAAATTGTTACTTTATGTCCCATAAGACTTAGGTAATAGGCAGCTGTAAGACCACTCGGACCGCCTCCTACAATAGCAACAGTTTTATTTGTCGCTGGATAAGGTTTAGGTATAGGTACATCACCAGCTTCCTCAACAGCTGTCTTTTTTAGACCTCTTATGTTAATAGAATAATCTAAATTATTTCTTCTACATTTATTTTCACAAGGGTGTTCACAAACAAAAGCACAGGTTAAAGGAAGTGGATTGTCCTTTCTTATAAGTCTAACAGCATCTGCATATCTTCCTTCTTCTACTAATGCAATATATCCAGGTATGTCTACTTCTGCCGGACATTGTTCAGTACAAGGAATAGATTTTTCTTGTCTCTCTACACATTCATAACCATTTATATGAAGTTCATAATCATCTCTAAATCCTTTAATACCCTTTAATACCATTTCAGCAGCTTCATAACCTAATGCACAGTCTGCTGAATCGGCTATTCCTTCTGCTGTTCTTTCAATAAGCCTAAGTGTATCTTCAGTCCCTCTCCCTTCTAATACATCTTCTACCAGATTTTCAAGTTGCTTAAGCCCAATTCTACAAGGTACACATTTACCACATGTATGGCACTGACACATCCTTAGAAATGCAGCAGATAAATCCACTGGACATGATCTTGTAGGGCTAACAGCAATTCTTCTTTGTAAATCTCCATATAGTTGTTCTATTGTTTCCTGAGCCTTATCTACAGGGGTGTTAATTAATCTGTTCATGGTTTTCTCCCTTCTATATTTATAATTATTTTTCTTGCAACCTTCTTTATTATTTTTATTAATCACCTTCTTAAAAAAATTTAGCTTTTAGATACTGATGCATAATAAATCATTATTTTTTCAAATTATAATAGTAATTTATTCTTTAATCTTTTTCTTAGACCAATAAATGTTAAATTTTTAACTTTAAATTCGGTATACGTTTACATATTGTTATATTTTTAATATAAACCCTTACTTATCTTATTGTCAATAATTTCAATAAATTCTATTTATTAAATTTAATAATAAAAATAGTAGCCTATTTTTATTATTAGCTACTATTTTTGTGTTAATTATTTATTATTATACTTCTTAATTCAATAGTATTATCGACTAAATAGTCAGCCCCTTCATTAGCTAACTCTTCTTTTCCTCTAAACCCCCATGAAACTCCAATTGACTTAACTCCAGCATTTCTTGCAGTTATTATATCAATATTGGAATCTCCTATATAAATACATTCATCCTTAAGGATATTAAGTTTATCAATCACTTCTAAGACTGAAGCTGGATCTGGCTTTTCTTTATAATTAGCTCTATGCCCAAATACTATATCAAATTTATCACCAAAATACTTTTTAACTATTTCCATGGTAAATTCATGTTTTTTATTTGATACTACAGCAAGCTTTATTCCCTTAAATCGTAATTCATCTAAAGTATTTATTATTCCATCATAAGGCTTGGTCATATCTATCATATGTTCATTATAATAATCAATAAAGATTTTTAATACTTTCTCTACCGTTCCCCTATCTTTTTCATTATCAGGTAAAGCTCTTTCTACCAATTTATATATTCCATTTCCAATGAAATTTTTATATTTCTCCACATCATGTGTCGGAAAAGAAAATTTATTTAGGGCATAATTACAAGCATTAGCTAAGTCATCTAATGTATTTAGTAATGTCCCATCTAAATCAAATATCGCTAGTTTAATCATTAATGCCTCCTAAGTTATATTTATTTTAATTATATCATAATACAACAGGAGGATTTCATATAGTCAAATTCGAATATACATAATCTTAAGATTTCTTTTTAATATGGGAAGAATGGAAAGAATGGATATGGATAAACTATAGGGAGTACTCTTCTAATTGAGTTAAAAGGATAACCCCTACGCCTAAATCTCCTATGCCTTCTCATACCAGGACCTTTTCCAAATTGTCTTTCTCCAGTACTAGTATCTCCGTCATCATCATCCATAATGTCTTCTCCAACTAACATGATAATTCCATTTGAATCTACTTTTTCAATCATTCCATCTACTGTACTTCCATCTTTCATAACTATAGTTATATGATAGCTCATTAATTTATTGCATTCATCATATAAGTCTTGTAAATTTTTCATATCAGCTCTGTCATAATTCATTTTTATCACTTCCTTTCTAATAGCATAATATTCGCTACGAATAGAAAGTGTACAGTTTAGTTAAATCTTTTCAATAAATTTAATCGTGTATATCTATTTTTTTATAGTTACACCATAAATATTAAAATCCTTTAAGGACAACCTAACTTCTGTTGTTTATATTAATAAAAAATAGCAACCAATTAGAGGTTGCTATTTACCATTAACTAAATCAACAATACTTTTTCTGCAATCGCATTTATGTCATTTATCTCTTGCTCAGTTAGAGTACAAATATACTTATTAAAGATTGAATACCATTCTTTATTATATATATCATCCAAACTTATGTCTGATATATATTTATATATCAGTATAATTTCAAACTGTGATAAGCTTTTAAAATATATATTAAATTCTTCATCAAATATACAATCAGAACCTAGCATATCTATTAAATCTTCTAAACTTTTAATATTTTCTTTTATTATACTGATTTTTTCATCAATTGATTGGCTATCTCTAATTTTTTCAGTTATCATTCTGAATCTTACGTTACTCATTTTTTCTTTGTCTATATATTTTATATAATTATCATCATCTATAAAGGAGATGAATAACTCTTCTAATTTATCTAATTCTATACTACTTTTTATTAATTTTGTTATTTTTAATATAGCTTTATCTATATAATTTATTAAATTAATATTTCTAATATTTAATTGTTCATATAATTTTAATGCACAATCTCTTAGTTTATCGTTTAATTCACTAAACGATAGACTACTCAATTTGTTAATAATAATATCTCTTTCTTTATTACTGATATTTAAACTACTTATTGGCTTATCACAAATAATTAAGCCTAATGAATTAATAATAACCAATTCAAATATATTTATAAGTAGAAAATCGCTATCCTTTCTATATCCTTTTAGCAATTCATTAATTTCTTTAATATTAAACTTACTACAAAATTCATTTTCTAAATCTAATGTATTTAAATAGTTCTCTATATACTCGATGCCCACATATTTCATATTATCAATACATAATTGATAGTCTATAGAACCTCCTGTCTCATGAGGTGCAAAAGAGTAATCATACTCCTTAAAAAACAAAGATACTCCATAATTTATAGTGTCATTATAAGAAACATTTTTTACTTTCAGTTTCTCTTTTTTTATTTTACTTAATAAGATACTATTTTTAATAACTTTATGTTTTATTATGTCCTGACCTTTTTTTAAAATATCTTCTAATCTATATTTTTTTAACTCATTAATCATTATCTCTATATTTTTTAACGACTTTAAATATATTCCTACAGAATAATCAATACCATTTAATATTTTCTCAGCTACTTCTACCATAACTGATGAGCTTTTATCCTTAGTATAATATCTTAATTGTATTCTTAAGAGTTCTAATCTGCTATTATATATTTTATTTATAGCTATATCATCTATTAAAGAATTTTTATAGCATTTTGATATTAAATCTTTAAAAAAATATTCCTCATCAATATTTGTTAATATATTATATATTTCAATATACTTATTATCCACTAATCAAAACTCCTTTCCTTATTGATATTTGTATAATCTCTAACTCCATGTCTAATATTATCTGCAATATTATATAACACTCTACCTTCCAATAGTTCTAGTGAACCTTGGCAGTATCCATCAAAGAAATCCCTCATAATGTCAATCAATTCATCATCACCAATATAATCTAAAGTCTCATTTTTATAATTGTAAAAAATTTCTAATAATTCACTTATTGTTTCACTATAGTTGTATTGTGAAATATATGGTGAATCACAAAACTTTTCTATCATTTTATTTATAATTTGTCCATTAAACTCTATTCTGCCACTTTTCTCAAGGGCTATCTTCCTTGTTTTAATAATATCTTGCACATCATGCTCACTAAGTTTTAATCCATAGTCTATTGTGTGCTCATTGCACTTAAGAATTTCATTTGATAAACTCCTTACTGATAGGTCATCTTGAAAAAAATTAATAATTTCATTCATTCTAAAACTCCTCCAAAAAAGTATTGACCTTTATGATATTATATGTTATAATAAAGTATTAGGTATTAATTTATCTTGTATAGTGCTATGATAGCATTGCTACGTTCTTTTGTCAAAGAGTTTTGGTTTTTACATATAACAAAGGAGTATCTTTATTATTTTAAAGATACTCCTTTTCATATAAATTTTATAAATTTCTCATTATTTTCTTTAATGCCTTTTTTGATCCACGACTTATATCATGTTCTAATTTTCTTTCTTTATAGCTTGTAAATAATTGATTTAAATCATATCCTTCTGGATATAATTCACCAGACTTAACATCTAACTTAACTCTCTTATAATTTACCTCAATAAAATTATTTTTATAAAGTACTACCAAATTATTAAACTCATTTAATTCTTTATAAACTATAGCACTTTCGTTTTTATCTAATAGAATTACCCTATCTCCAACAGAGTAGTTATTTTTAACCTCTAGTACTTCTATTTCTTCCTTCTTCTTTTGTATCTTACTATCTTTAATTAATTCATAATTATAGTCTTTTGTTTCTATATATTTTTTAGCTCTATCTATTATTGAATCATGAATTCCCATCTTTTTAGATATATATAAGGCATTACTATCACCACTTCTACCAATATGAAGCTTGTATAGAGGTTCAAGAGTATCCTTTTTAAATTCCATAGCTGCATTTTGAAAGTCTGGATGTGACTCTGAGAAATTTTTTATTTCTCCATAGTGTGTGGTTGCTATTGTAATGCATCCCTTATGATATAATTCTTCTAAAATAGCTATAGCTAGGGCTGCTCCTTCATTTGGTTCAGTTCCACTTCCTATTTCATCAAATAATAATAAAGTAGATTTTGTGCTTTGCTTTATTATTTCTGCTAAATTCTTTACATGAGATGAAAAGGTACTTAAAGCATTTTCAATGCTTTGGTCATCTCCTATATCAACAAATATTTTATCAAAGACTGATATTTCAGTTCCTTCTTCAGCTGCTATATGGAACCCTGACTGTACAGCTAGAGTTAAAATCCCTACTGTTTTTAAAACCACTGTCTTTCCTCCAGCATTTGGCCCTGTTATTATTAATGTTCTATAATCCTCTCCAACCTCAAGATTAAGAGGAACTCCATTTTTAATCAAAGGATATTTTCCATTTACTATTTTTACATAACCATGAGCATTTAATCTAGGTTTTATTCCTGAAATTTCATTACTATACTTAGCTTTTGCCCAAATCATATCATATTCAGCTATTACTTCTATATTTATTTTTAAATCTCTTATTCTTTCATTTAACATTTCTGTAAGAACACCTAAAATCTTATATTCTTCAATACTTTCTTCGATTTTTAAAGTAGCTAGTTCTGAAGTATATCTAGAGATTGTATCTGGCTCCATAAATACTGTTGCTCCCTTTGATGAAGCTTCAATAACAGTTCCCTGAACATATTTTTTGTAAGCTGCTTTTATTGGAATTGTATATCTACCATTTCTCTTACTTATAAAAAACTCTTGAATATACTGTTTATTTTCACTATTCTTTAAGAACCTATCAAGCCTTTCTCTTATTTTTTCCTCACAATCATCTATAAGTCTTCTTATCTTCTTAAGTTCTTTACTTGCATTAGAATCTACAACAGAACCTCTAATACACTTATTTATTTCTTCTTCTATATAACTTAAATCAGTAATATTATCTCCATAACTGCATAGCGTTGGTGCATATCCTTCCTTATCCTTAACAAATAACTTAACTTTTCTACATCCTCTTAGAAAGTCACTTATCATAGTCAAGTCTTCTGGATCTAATGATGCTCCCTTTTCAATTTTTTCAATATGAGGTGTTATATCAAATATTCCACTTAGCGGTATATGATATGATGCTTCTAAAAGCCTTCTTCCTTCTGAAGTCTCATCAAGTCTCTTATTCACAATCTTTAAATTTCCACTTGGCTCAAGTTTATCTATTAAGGTTTTTCCTAATCCACTTACACAATAACTCTTTACTATTTCTTTTAATTCATAATAATTTAATTTCTCTAATGTTATTTTATCCATTTAAATATTCCTTTCTTGCATTAAGTCATACAAGTCACGAAACCTAGATAGATTTCATAAATATATTTTTTAATAAAAAAAGCCATGGATACTTCCACAGCTAAAAACTCAATCATAGAAAAAGGTATAATATACCCCTCGTAATTTCATTCGCCGACTTGTATCAATATAGTTTAATTAATTCCATAACAAATAAAGGTTAAAAAACCTAATTTTTTGGAATCAATATTAAATTAACTATTTGATACTATACACTCACAAAAATACCTCTCTTTTTTGAAATCTATCTACCTCAATATATTCTAAATACCCTAGTAATGTCAACATTTTTTGTATATTAAATAATTTTTTACCTATCATTAAATTTATATAATCGGTAACCTTACCTCAAAGAATGTTTTTGTATCATCACTATATGCAGATATTGTTCCTTCATGAAGTTCTACAATACTTTTAGTTATAGCTAGACCTAATCCAGATCCTCCAATACTTCTATTTCTCGATTTTTCCACTCTATAAAATCTATCAAAAATAAATGGTAAATCTATTGAAGATATTGATTCACCATAATTAATAATTTGAACAACTGCTTTATCCTGTTCTATTTTCGTTACTATATCAACATAGTACCCATCCTTGCCATAATTGATTGCATTAGATAATAAATTTTCAAAAACTCTTACTAATTTTCCCGGATCTGCGTTCACCATTAACCTATCTTCTGAGAAATTAATTCTTGATTTCATATCTGCACTATTGAACTGATACTCAAATTGAGCAACTACTTGCCCTAACAATTCAACTAAATTAATATCTATCCTATCTAACTTAATTGCTTTATTTTGCATCTTAGTAAGCTCAAATAAATCATTTATAAGTATACTTAAGCTTTTAGCTTTTTCATACGCAATATTCACATAGTATCTCAGCTGAACTTCATCCTTATACTTATCTGTATCAATAATTTCTAAATATCCGATTATTGAAGTTAGTGGAGTTCTTAAATCATGTGATACATTTGTTATTAAATCATTCTTAGTCTGCTGAGCTCGTCTCTCTTCTATCGTAAGATTTTTTAGTTGACTAGATATATTATTTATATTATCAGCCAATATTTTTATATCACCTTTAGCCTCTGTTTTTATTATCTTAGTTAGATTTCCATTAGACATTTCTTCTGTTTCATTTATAACTTCAACTAAATTCTTAGTTTTTCTATATATTATAAGGATATAAAATACAAAGAATAATACTATTCCAATAACTGCATAAATATAGTCTCCAAATAATCTACCCTTTAATTCTCTCCAATAATACCAAATTAATCTTACAATAGGAATATTATCCTTTCTATATAAATAGTCTAATATTAACTTAATAGTAATGAAGGTGAGAAAAGTTAAACTTATTGAAATTAATATATCTAGCATACTATTAAATATGAACTTATATAATCTTCTATTTCTCAATTTTATAACCAACTCCCCATACAGTATGAATTATATTAGCCCCAGCCATATGTTGCTCAATTTTATCTCTTATTCTACTCATATGGACCATAACTGTATTATTAGATTGAAAATATCTTTCTTTCCACACTCTTTCAAAAATTTCTTCAGCACTAAAGACCCTCCCTCTATTGGTAGCCAATAAATATATAATTTCGAACTCTCTTGCTGTAAAAGATACTTCTTTACCTTCTATAGTTATTCTATGTTTCTTTTTATCAATTACTATTGATTCAATTCTTATTATTTCATCAGATATCTTTAGTCTTGTATTCAAAAAATATGCTCTTCTAAGCAAAGCTCTTATTCTAACCATAAGCTCTAAACTATTAAAAGGCTTACAAACATAATCATCTGCACCTGTCATAATGCCTTGTATCTTATCCATATCCTCAGTTTTAGCACTCAGCATAAGAATAGGTATATTATGATTTTCCCTTGCTATTTTACAAACTTCTAATCCATCCATTCCCGGCATCATAATATCTAAAACCATTAAACTTATTTCTTCCCTATTTAATATGTCTAAAGCCTCTTGTCCGCAACTAGCTTTAAATACATTATATCCTTCATTAATAAGATTTATTTCTAATAGATGCCTTATTTCCTTTTCATCGTCTACAACAAGAATAGTATTATTCATATTTTCACCTCTCATTATTACTCGTCTAAGTATTCCTCTAGAGTAATTCCATTACTATAAATATAATTAGCAACCGCTTCACCAACATACCTAATATGCCACGGCTCATATTCAATACCAGTTATGTTTTGTTTTCCTTGTGGATATCTTATAATAAATCCAAACTTATAAGAATTCTCTTCAAGCCAATCTGATTCTATTGTTCCTTTCACAAGATATTTATCTTGATTAGTTATATCAATACACAACCCTGTTTGATGCTCACTATATCCTGGTTTAGCAACATACATATTTGCAAGTTCCTTTCCTTGCAATCTAACCCTATCATCATAAACTCTTTTTTGAGATTTATATGACCTATAGGCTGAATTCCCCAATAAAATTATTCCTTGATTCCTAGCTTCGTCTATCATTTTTTCTAAAGGATCCTTAACAATACTTGCTACATGCTTTTCTTCATTATTTACATCCATTGTAAATTCTATATTAGGGATAGTTAATCCATCTGGAATATAATCCTTTTCTAATTCATTATTATCATTCACTAATAATAACTCATCACTTTCATTAGTATTTTCTCCTAATTTATTTGTATTATTTGAACTAGTACTTATATCATTTGTATATATTTCTTTAAATATAATATACATTTCCTCTTTTGCATACCAAAATATAGATATTATTATTGTGACTAATAAAATTCTCTTGAAATATCTCTTCATATTTTCTACTCCTCTACTAACTTTTAAGTTAATTGTAGAAAATATAATTTACGATAAATATAAAAAAACCTTAAGAAAACTTAAGTTTATAAACGCAACTTCTTACATGATTATCACAACGTATTAAAAAAGATTCTTACTATGACTAGCAAGAATCTTTCTCTATTTTACCACCTCATAAAAAGAATTTTCTCTTTATTAACCAAACTCTCCATTAACTTTATAATATCCCTAGTAGCATTAATTTTTGAATTTTCTCTTTGATTTTCTAACATATTTTTTCTTATTTCATTGTTATATAAAAGTATCTTTCCTTGCTCAATTTGCTCAGTTATTTTTTTAGAATGCAGTGACATTCCCTTTTCCATAAAGAATTGCATGTTCTTAGTTTCACATCCTGGAATAGGTGCTGTATGAACTAAAGGTCTATTTTTTATAATAACCTCTGTAGAAGTCAATCCTCCTGGCTTTGTATATACTACATCTGCGGCATCCATATATACTGATACATTATCTGTATATCCCACTATCTTTATATTTGTTCTATTCTTAAATTCTTTTTCTAAAACACTTTTTAATTTTTTGTTATTGCCACATATAACAATAATCTGTTCTCCCTCTTCACATTGTCTATTTAGTTTAATAGTAAAAAGTTGAATCTTTCCAAAACCCATGCTACCACTCATAATTAAGTACATAGGTTTATCTATATTAAGATTTAATTTCTTCTTCGCTTTTCTAATTTCTTCTTTAGTATAAAAATCTTGTCTTACTGGAATTCCTAATGGATATAACTTTTCTTTTGGAATTCCTCTTTTTATATATTCGTCTATCATTCTTTCATGTGGAATTACATAAGCATCACATTCTGTTTCCTCCCAAAAAGGTATACATGTATAATCTGTACTTATAGCTATAGTCTTTTGATCAATCATCTGCTTTTTCTTCATATATGTGATAGTTTCTGCCGGAAAAATGTGTGGCATTAAAATAATATCAAATTTATTTTCTTCTAAATATTTTTTTAAATGCTTTGCCATTAATGAATTTGCATAATAAACTGGTGACTTTCTCTTATCTGATGATATCTTAAGTACAGTTTTATAAAGAAGATAGAAGAAATGTGGAGTATATTTTACAAGATTAATATAAGCTCCTGCAACAACTCTGGAAGTCCTATCACTTGAGAGTTTCATATAATCAAGCATAACTGCCTCATGTCCTTCCTTTTCTAAAGCTTCCTTCATTGCTTTTCCCGCTACATTATGACCTTCACCCGTATTGCATGATAAAATTAAGACCTTCATTTTATACCTCTGGATATTCCTATAATTTATTACTATATTTTATGTTACTTTCATGCATCTTGTCCGAGTATCAAGAATGATTTTATTCTTTAATAAAATTGATTTATTTTAAGCTAATTTTATAATTATTTTTATCATCAATTATCCACGAGCTACAATATAATTTCTTTATAGAGAATGGCTTCATCATATCTAAATGATGATTAAATCCATTTGCATATTATCTGAAAAATCATACTATCTAATATAAATTTATAATTATTATAAATTTATATTTAATACAATTGCTTGTAATAATTTTCTGATATATAATTATATTGAATTAACATTAAGCATACATTTTATTAAGTATATTTTTATAGATTACTTTTTGATTTATGATAAAATTTTATGTTTAATAATATATTATAATTAAAGGAGGGATTTGTAAGTATGTTACTCATTGATAATATTGAAAAATATTTGAGAGATCATGGAATTAGTCCATCCTATCAAAGAAAAAGAATCTTTGAATATTTATATAATAGTAAAGAGCATCCAAGAGTTAATGATATATATTATGCATTAATAGATGAAATTCCTACATTATCAAAAACAACTGTCTATAATACTTTAAATCTTTTTATCAAAAATAAAATAGCTGAATATATTGTAATTGATGAAAATGAGTTCAAGTATCAAATATTAGATGATAAGAAACATGGTCACTTTAAATGTGAAGTTTGTAATACTCTTCATGATATTGAAATTGATATAGATAGCTTAAACATAGATTCTTTAAAGGGCTTTGATATCCATGAACAATCATTTTATTTTAAAGGTATTTGCAAAGACTGCAAAAATAATATTAAAAAAAACAGATAATGAAAACTAACATAAAGTATAGTTCATAAAAAAAATATGAACTATACTTTTTTTATTAAAATATGGAAATAGTATTGACATGATTCCATTTTAGTATTATTATAATATTGTAATCAATACAAATTTAAAATAGTTTTAAAAAGGGAGGAAATATTTATGAGTAAAAATTATATAGGTCTAGAAAATAACAAAATTGAGGGAATAGTAAAATCACTTAATGATTATTTAGCAAATCTTAATTTATTATATATTAAAATTCACAACTTACATTGGAATGTACAAGGTCATTCATTCTTCCAACTTCACACTGTATTCGAGGGATACTATGAAGGTGTAGCTAAATCATTAGATGCTGTTGCTGAAAGAATACTAACTTTAGGAGATAGACCATTAGCTTCAATGAAAGAATATCTTGAAATTGGTACTATAAAAGAATTGGAAAGTAAAGGACTATCTGGTGATGAAGCTATAGGTATATTAGAAGCTGATTTCTTAGCTATGCTTAATGACTCAAGAGAACTTATATCTATGGCAGAAGATGCTAAGGATCAAGGAACTATTGATTTAATGGCTGGTTTAATTGCAGAATACGAAAAAACTCTTTGGATGATTAAATCTTATAAAGCTTAATAATATAAAATTATGATAGATATTTATAAAAATGAGATATATCAAAAAATATATCTCATTTTTATTTTTAATTTAATATAACTAATATGCTAATTACTTCAAATAATGGTCTATAATATAAATATGCGTTCTTAATCAATCTTAATCAAATTCAAATTATTTATTGAAAGGTGATTTAAAATGAGTAACAAATTTAGTAAGGACTATACTATAAATATTTACGATGTTGACTCAAGTTATAAATGTAAATATTCATCTATAATGAACTACTTATGGGATGTAATTGTCTCTCAAAGTGATTCTTTAGGAGAAACAGATCATGGTTTCGTAAATAATTGTATTTGGGTTTTATTGAAATATGACTTAGATATTATAGAATATCCAAAATTTCGTGAAACTATAAAAGTTGAAACTGATATTGTAGGTGTAAAGAAATTATATGGATATAGAAGCTTAGCAATAAGAAATTCGGAAGATAAAGTAATTATTTCTGGTATTTCAACAGCCATTCTTATAGACTTTGAAGAAAGACGTCCTGTAAAAATGTCTCCTGAACAATATAAGATTTATGGAATAGAAAAAGAATTAGAAAAAAATATTCCATTAGATGATTTTATTAATCTTGAGGAAAGCAAATATTCAAAAGATTATATGATAAGATATAGTGATATAGATTCAAATAAGCATGTTAATAATGTTAAATATATTGAAATGGCTGTAGATACATTGCCTAGAAATATTTTAAATGAATATGAAATTTCAAAAATCAAAGTTTTATTTAAACATGAATCTATGGATGAAAGCCTTTTACATATTCATAGTGATGTTATAAAAAATAATGATGGAACTTTAACTACAGTTCATTCTATATTAGATGATAATCATAATAAACCAATTACAAAATTAGAATTTAAATGGATAAAATATCTAGAATAAAGTCTATCTTAGAGTACTTTTAAATAGAATATTTATGTATAAATAAATGGTGTAATACAGAAATTATTATTTTTATAAAACATTATGGGACAGTAAATAGATTTATTTTTACACAAATCTATATGCTATCCCACCCATCCTATATATATTATCCTTTGCATTATATCATTTTTCTTCAATACTCTTTTCATCTCATTGGTAAAAATACAGTTATCCTAGTCCCTATATCTTTTCTGCTTATAACAGAAAAATATCCTCTATGATTATCAACAATCCACTTTGCTATAGATAATCCAAGTCCAGTACCACCGTTTTTTCTAACTCTTGCTGTATCTGCTCTAAAGAAACGCTCAAACATATGAGTAACATCCTCTTCATCCATCCCTATTCCATTATCTTGTACAGAAAAATATGGTTCTCCATTTCTACTTATCCCTGTTCTAAGAACTATAGACTCACCATCATCAGTGTACTTTGCAGCATTATCAATTAATATTCTAGCAGTTTGCTTAAGTAGGCCTATATCTCCATAGACAATAGTGCTCTCTTTTTCAATATATTTATAAATATGATTTTCATCTATCATCTTAGACTCTTCAAAGACTTCACTCATCATATCACTAAGTGAGAATTCCTTCATCTGAAGCTGAGTTTTACCATTTATTCCTCTAGCTAAGAATAAAAGTTGTTCTACTAGATTTTTCATATTTTCTGATTCACTTTTTATAGCCTTAATTGACTCATCTAGAACACTTTCGTCTTCCTTTCCCCAACGATCTAGCATATTAGCATATCCTTGAATTACAGAAATAGGAGTTCTAAGCTCATGAGAAGCATCGGAAACAAATCTTGCTTGTTGTCTATAAGAATCTCTCATTCTATCTAATAAATTATTTATAGCCTCTTCTAGCCCATGGAGTTCATTATCTCCAATATGAATTCTCTCATCTGAAGTTACTGGACTAATTTTAGATATAGCATCTTCAAGATTATGAAATTTTTCTTCATCAAATACCATGTCAGTAAGCCTACTTGCTGTTTCTGCTATTTCATTAAGAGGTTTTAACGTTTTTCTAATTTTAGCTGTACCAAATATTATTTCTTCCAACAAAAATATTCCTTCAATAATTCCTATAATCTTAATTATTTTTAAAATATTATACAGAAATTCACTTGCTTCTTTAACTAAAATCCTTCCGTCTTCCCAAACTACCTTATAGCTGGCTGTTTCTATAGGATAAAAATTAATATTCCTTTGTGCACTTTTCACAAACTCGCCATAAAACTGTATCTCTCCTTCAATGCACCAAAAGGCAATTAATATAACAACTATACATATATCAAGAATAAGAAGTTTGATAAATAATTCTCTTACAGAAATAGCATTAAGTTTTATTGCAATAGATGTAACATTCTTAACCTTATTTTTCTTACTCATCTTTTATTACGTATCCTACACCACGAATTGTAGTTATAATCTTAACTTTAAATCTATCATCTATTTTTGTTCTTAAATATCTTATATATACATCTATTAAGTTTGTTTCTCCAATATAGTCATATCCACATACCTTTTCCATAAGAACATCTCTATTTAATACTATATTTCTATTTTCCATTAATATTTCTAGTAAAGTAAACTCTCTATTTGTTAATTCTATTTCTATATCTCCGTACATTACTTTATGTCTCATTCTATCTAGTGATAATAATCCACACTTAATAATATCGGTATCTTTTTTGGTTGTTACTACTCTCTTTTTAAGTGCTGTTCTAATTCTTGCAAGTAGCTCCTCTATAGCAAAGGGCTTTGTTATATAATCATCAGCACCAGCATCAAGTCCAGATACCTTATCCATAACTGCATCTCTAGCAGTGAGCATAATTACAGGAATATCTGAAACTTTTCTAAGTCTCCTTAATACTTCTAATCCATTAAGTTCTGGAAGCATTATATCAAGAATAACTAAATCTATTTCTCCTTTTTCTGCTATTTGAAGACCTGTTCTTCCATTATTAGTTTTTACTATTTCATAACCTTCGTGAACTAGCTCTAGCTCTATAAATCTAGCAATCTTCTCTTCATCCTCTACTATTAAAATCTTAACCATGATTAAACCCCTTTTTAATTTCTTCTTTTATTTTTTTAGCCCATAGTGATATCTCTTTAAATACTTTATTTGCCTTATCAGTATTAACTCTTTTTGAATATATAGAGAATTCTATATCAAAAAAAAGTCCCACAATAACAAGGGGTATAACTATACCAAAAGCAAATAATAAAAGTAGAATTAAAACCGTTATAGGAATTTTTAAAAACATTCTACCGCCTTTAGATATTTCAAAGAATATATTATTGCATGTATCTATAGCCTTACAAATAGCTTCAAAAATCCCCTCAAAATTGTTTCTTTTTTTTGAACCATTCTTCTTTATTATTTTATTGTTATCAGGTACATTATCATCTTCATAATGACTGTCTTTATTTTCATTAGTATAGAAAGTGCTTACTGAAGGATCTTTTATCTTTCCTTCTCTCTCTAGGTATAACATAGCATCTAAAATATCCCAATCATTATTTTCTAGAGCACTCTTTGCCTCTTCATAACTTATATTTGCCTTATTCTTTAACTTTTCTATAAGTTTACTATTCTCCATAAATACTCCTCCATATATATTAAATTATATCATTGAGATAGTTCATTTGTATATCTGCACTAAAAATGAGGAGACTTTGAAAACTCAAACTCTCCTCAATATACATTTATATTATTTTTGATATCCTTCTTTAAAGTCCTTTTTTATATTATCTGCTGATTCTGATACTTTCTCTAAAACATCATTCACTCCATCACACTTCACATTAGGACCAGATATTGAATATTTGTATCCACAGAATAATCCGATTACTAATAATGCAGCAACTGGCCAAAATAAAAATACTAACAAAAGAATTGATATTGTTACTGGTATTTTTATAGTTTTTTCATTTTCTTTTCTAATTTCAAAATAATTTTCATTTCCTTTTTTAATTACCTTGCCTATAAACTTAAACATTCTTCCAATAACTTCTCCAAACCCGCCACATTTCTCTTCGTGCTTTTTATTCTTTTCCTTTTTGCTATCATCTTTTTCTTTAACTTCAATAATTGTTGTAGTGTTTTTATTTTCAAATTTACCCATTCTTTCTAAATAAAAAATAGCATCTAAAAGATCCCAATCACACTTTTCAAGTGCTTCTTCTGCTTCCTTATGACTTATATGTGCTTTACCCATTAAGATTTCAATCATTTCTTTTCTTTCCATTTTACTTCACCTCATAATTAATTTAAATCTTTATTATGCTTATATAATACTTTTGGAAAATTAATATAAAATATAAGAAAGATTAAAATTAGATTAAAATCTTAAGATTATTATTAAGTTTAATATTTCAGCTAATTAAATAAATTTATAGCTTTTTCATTCTACTAAAAGCAATAACGTTAATAATTCCTATATAAATGCTATATGTTGCTACTACTATACTTAAGACTAAAAATATCATGTCAAAGTTTTGCTGTATCGCATTTATAATAATAAGTACACTTAATACCAAATAAGCACATGCCTTCATCATTGTCTTTTCTTTTTCTTTACTCTCAATAGTACTTTCTAATCTTGAAGTCTTACGTTCTCTTTTAAAATTCTTAATTAATTTTAGTTTTTTCAGAAAGAAAATTCTAAAATACAATTCCACCAAAACTATGGCACCTACCCCCACCATTAAAGTATTCTGTAATGAATTAAAATAATCTCCTAATAAAATCATCACTATAAAGATAATCGAGTATCTATAATAAAATACTCTAAACTTTTGTTCAATTTGCTTAGATACGACATATCCATTCTTATCAAATATATTGTAATAAACTGTATCCCCGTACATATCTAAATAGATGTTGTTTCCAGATAAATTTGTAGTATTATTTCTCACTATAACCCCACCTCTCATTAATGATATATTTTATGTACACTTTATTCTAAATATAAATAAGTTCAATAATCTAATATTTGTACTTTTTAACAGACATATTACATATTTCACCATTTCCATTGTATTTAGATGCCTCTTTATTATAATTATAATTAACAGTAAAAAATTAAATACGGAGGATGCTTAAATGAATATATTTAATATTGATGAAAAAGAAATGAAGAAAACTTCTTCTATATTTACCTTAAAAGAAATATATCAACAGCCTACTACATGGCTAAAAACATTAAAACAAATTAAAGAGAATAAAGAGTCCATCCAAGAATTTATCAATAAAGTTATAAAACGTGATGATTTTGATGTAATATTTACTGGTGCTGGTACTAGTGAATTCGTAGGAAACTCCTTATATTCTTATTTAAATCAAGAATTAAATTATAAGGTTAAATCTTATGGAACAACCGATATAGTCGCAGCACCTGAAGCTTATATATCAAAAAGTAAGCCAACATTATTAATAAGCTTTGGCCGCTCAGGTAATTCCCCTGAATCTATAGGCGCTGTTGAAGCGGCTAGTACTGTTTCTAATAATTTATATAACTTATTCATTACTTGTAACAAAAGCGGTTTACTTTCTAAGATGGCAGAAAAACTTAATAATTGTTATGCAATAAACCTAACTGAAGAAACTCATGATGAATCTTTTGCTATGACATCAAGTTTTACTAACATGTATTTAGCAGCATATCTATGCTTCAATCTTGATATCTTAGAAGAAAAATCATCCATAATTAATGACATATCTTTAGCAACTCAAAACTTCTTAGATAGCGGATTTAAAGTGGCTAGTAAAATAATAAGTGAATATGATTTTAATAGAATCGTATATTTAGGAAGCAATGTTTTAAAAGGTATTTCTCAAGAATCTTCTTTAAAAATGCTTGAGTTAACATCTGGTAAAACTGTTGCAATCTTTGATACTCCATTAGGATTTAGACATGGTCCAAAGTCAATAATTGATGATTCAACATTAACAGTTATATATGTAAGCGATGATGAATATACTTATAAATATGAACTTGACTTAATAAAAGAGATTAGTTCTCAAAAAAAGAATAATAAGTTGGTTATAATTTCTAATAGACATTCTAATGAATTAGAGTCTTTAGCTGATTATACCTACGCCTATGAAATTAACCATAAATTAAATAATGTTGAGTTAGGATTAACTTATATTACTTTTGCTCAAACTTTAGCTCTATTAAAATCTTTATCAATTGGTTTAACTCCAGATAATCCATGTCCATCTGGAGAAGTAAATCGTGTTGTTAAAGGTGTTACTCTATATCCTTATACTTGTAAATAAATAAGGAGATAAATATAATGATAGGATTAATAATTACCGGTCATGGAAACTTTGCCTCAGGATTACGTACATCTATAAATCTAATTGCAGGAGATCCATTTAATGTAGAATATGTTAATTTTGAGGAAATGGATTCAATAGAAACTTTGAAGCAGAAATATTACGCTTCAATAAATAATTTAAATAATTGTGATAGTATTTTAGCACTTAGTGATTTAGCTGGTGGATCACCTTTTAATACCTTAGTAAATATTAAAAGAGAAATAGAAAAACCAATGGATGTAATAGCTGGAACAAATCTTCCTATGGCTTTAGAAGTGGCTATGACTAAAGATGTAATCGATGATTTATATTCTTTATCTGAAATAGCAATAGATATAGGGAAAAATGGTGTTGTAAAATTTCAATTTATAGTTCACGAAGATATTAAATGTGAGGATGGTATTTAATATGATCAATTGGGAAGTAGTCATATGGACATGTATTACTATAGCAGTATTAGCTGGGATAGTAGCCTTAATACTAATATTTATATCAGCAAAAAATCTTAAAAAAAGAACTTCTGAATTAAAAGATCTTCATGTTGAATTAAAGCCAGGTATGAAGGTTATGTTCTGTGGAGGAATTCATGGGAAAATAATATCTGTAGGAAAAGAAACTGCAGAAATCGAAGTGTCTAAAAACGTAGTATTAACTGTATCTAGATATTCAATTCAAAATACCTTATAAACTACAGAAAAAGACTAATACAGAACAATTATCATTCTGTATTAGCCTCTTTTTTATGATTTAAATAGAGTTTGTGCATATTCACTAGGACTCATTTCATAATGCTGAGTAAAAGCTCTAGAAAAATAATGTATTGAATTAAAGCCTAACATAAAGGCTATTTCACTTATAGTATATTTATTCTCTTTAATCAATTGCTTACTTTTAGATAATTTCAGATCATTAATATATTTCTTAGGAGATGTACTTAAATTGTTTTTAAATAGTGTTTGTAATGATGACCTAGATATTGAAAACTTTATACATAGTTCTTCTATACTAATCGGGGAACATATCATCTTATGAATGTAAGTTGTTATTCCCTCTAATAGCTCATCTTGAAAATGTTGTTGAGACTCTATAGGTAGCTTGGCATCATCAACTCCTAAATAATCATACTGAAATAATCTAATTATAATTTCATGAAAATTATTCAATATTAAATTTTGTGAATATGGTAATGTTGCTGAAATATTTTTAGCAAAGGTTCTTACCGCCTTATATAATTCCTTCCTACAATGAAAGACTTTATTACATATTAAACTTTCATCATCGCACTCCATATCAAACATTATTGTTAAGTATGAACATGATGAATCACTATTTACAGCCTGTGTATGAAATTGATTTTTACCATAGATTATTAAATCTGATGCACTTAATTCATACTTTACATTATCAATGGTTGTATCTAAAGTCCCACTATCAACAAAAGTCAATTCATACAAATCATGCCTCTCACCCTTGAACTTATATCGTGGACTTTTAATTGTATAATAATAAGCCATTATTTCAGGAATATTTATAGTTGGTAATATTCTATTATAAACATATGGTGGATTTAAAAATTCAAGTTTAAGATTATACTTCGATGGTATTATTAAGTTGAATGTAGTTTGATCTGTCATTGAGATAATATTGAAATACATATTGGACTTAACCTCTAAGTTTCTATGAACTGCAAATATCTTGAAATCGCCATTACTTGAGTCACTTATTAATATAGATGCCATTCCTTCTACAATTTCTATATATGCTGGTTCTGAGAAATTATATAAACTAGAAATAACTTTATCACTAGTTACAATTTGCCTCTTTATTAAATTGTCCTTATTAATATCCTTAAGGTCATCATAAATATAACCGTACTTTCTAAATTGAGCACTAGTTGTTTTATCATACATAATAAGTCACCTCACTATTCAATATATTCATTTCATTAGTATTATTTAACTATTAAATAATATGTCAACACATTCTATTATATTCGATAGATACAAAACATATTATTATAATTCTTAAAATCTAATAATGCTCTCTCGTATGTAAACGTTGTTAAAAAGAATAAAATAATTACTAAAAATTGTAAATATTTAGTTTTGTATTATACATATAATATTTAACAAAGACATAAAATTTAAAAAGATTTTTACTGAAATATTTTTAGGAGGTGATAATGTGCCAAATATTCTTTTAACAAGAATTGATAACAGATTAATACACGGACAGGTTGCAACTCAATGGTGTGGTTCTATTGGTGCAAATTTAATTTTAGTTGCAAATGATAAAGTTGCCGGTGACAAGCTTAGACAAGGGCTAATGGATATGGCTGCTCCATCTTATGCATCTACACGTTATTGGACATTAGAAAAAACTATAAGCACAATTCATAAAGCTAGTGCTAAACAACTAATTTTTATTGTATGTGAAACTCCTGCAGATGTATTAAAGCTTGTTGAAGGTGGAGTTCCAATTAAAAAAGTCAACATTGGCAATATGCATATGTCCGAAGGAAAAAAACAGGTTGCTGGTTCTGTTGCAGTAGATGATAAAGATGTACAAGCATTCAGCAAATTAAAAGAATTAGGAGTAGAACTTGAAATAAGAAGAGTTCCTACTGAAAATTCGGTGAATATCGAAAAGATTTTTAAATAATTCGAAAGGGGATTCTACATGGACTTTAATATTGTACAAATTCTATTGGTTGCAGTATTTGCTTTTATTGCAGCTATTGACCAATTTAGTTTCTTGGAATCATTATATCAACCAATCGTATCAGGCGCTGTCATAGGTGCAATTCTTGGAGATTTACAAACTGGACTTATCGTAGGTGGTACTTATCAATTAATGACAATCGGTAATATGCCTGTAGGAGGAGCTCAACCTCCAAATGCTGTTATAGGAGGGATAATGGCAGTAGTATTTGCTATAGCTTCTAAATTAGATCCAGCAGCTGCTGTAGGTCTAGCAGTTCCATTTGCATTAATAGGACAATATTGTGTTACTTTATTATTCACAATTATGTCACCATTAATGTCAAAAGCTGATAAATATGCTGAATCTGCAGATACAAAAGGTATTGAAAAACTTAATTATCTAGCAATGGGTGCTTTAGGATTATTCTTTGCAATCGTAGTTGTTCTAGGTTTAGTTGGAGGTAGTGTTGTTGGTGATAAATTATCAGCTCTATCAACTGAATTTGCTTGGTTCATGAATGGACTTAGTGCTGCTGGTAAAATGATGCGTTATGTTGGATTTGCAATTTTAATGCGTATTATGCTATCAAAAGATTTATGGGGAATTTACTTTGCAGGTTTTGCACTTGCAACCATTATAGGTAAAATAGAAGGTTTATCTGGTTCAGCCTTATTATTAATTGCACTTATTGGAATTGCAGTATCTGTTTACGACTTCCAAACTAATGTAAAAATGAAATCTGCTACAGTAAATATAGGAATAGGAGGAGATGAAGAAGATGGAATCTAATAATACACTATATAAAGATTTGACTCCTGCTAATAAACTTGATAAGAAAACTTTAAATCAAATGGTTTGGCGTTCATTATTCTTACAAGCTTCATTTAACTATGAAAGAATGCAAGCTGCTGGATGGCTATATGGACTATTACCTGGATTAAAAAAAATTCATACTGATAAAGATGATCTTTCAAAATCTATGAAACACAATTTAGAGTTCTTTAATACTCACCCATTTCTTGTAACTTTTGTTATGGGTATAATATTATCACTAGAGCAACAAAAAGCTGATACTAATACTATTCGTGCTGTCCGTGTTGCTGCGATGGGACCTTTAGGTGGAATTGGAGATGCTATTTTCTGGTTTACATTAGTTCCAATTACTGCTGGTATCACTGCTAATATGGCTATTAGCGGTTCATTAGCTGGTCCAATATTATTTCTATTAATATTTAATGCAGTTCAATTTGGAATTAGATATTGGCTAATGCATTGGTCATACAATTTAGGTTCAAAAGCAATTGATATTTTAACCCAGAATGCTAAAGAATTTACACGTTCAGCTTCTATGCTAGGTGTATTTATAGTTGGTGCACTTACTTCAAACTATGGTGCAACAACATTAAATATTATTATAGAAAATGGAGAAGCTCCAATAAATATACAAAATATATTAGATGGTGTTCTTCCTCAAATGATTCCACTACTTTTAACATTAATGTTATTTTTCTTAATTAAGAAAAAACAATGGAGCCCTGTTAAATGTATTTTCCTATTACTCGTAATCGGGATTATTGGTGGTTTCTTCGGAATATTTGCTGTTTAATATATTTTAAATAAAATGAGGACTTGCTATTACTATTTGCAGGTCCTCTTTTCCTTTATAAAAAGCTTAATTGATTATGCTCTTTACTTATTATTTTCTCAATATAATTCTAAAACTTCTATATAACTTTCATTTATTTGCACAAAAATATAATTTTGTATTTTATTTCCTATAGATATATAATATAAATGAATATATAATATGGAGGTTTTTACATGAATATTAAAAATGAAGTAAGCATAAGAAAAATTTCTAAAGACGCAGAAGATTTATTTCGTGGAGGATTTTTTTGTTCTGAGGCACTAATGAGCTCAATACGTTCTAATTTCGAGTTGGACATACCTGAAGAAGTTATAGCCATGGCTTCTGGTTTCCCTGTTGGTATTGGCCGTTCTAAATGTCTGTGCGGAGCCGTTTCTGGTGGAGTTATGGCTTTAGGATTATTTTTTGGTCGTACTAAGCAAGGCGATTCTAAAGTAGAGAAAAATTTAGAGTTATCAAAGGAATTACATGATTGGTTTAAAGATGCTAACGGTAAAAATTCTCTATGCTGTCGTATATTAACTAAAGAGTTTGATATGTCTGTTGGTGCTCATAAGGAGCAATGTATACGTTTTACCGGGATGGTAGCTGGTAAAGTTGCTGAAATTATAGTAAGAGAGCTCGAATTAGTTAATACAGACAATTTAGTCTTATTATAGGAGTGATAGTTATGATAAAGAAAATACCACTTCCTATTTCCGGGGTAATGCTCGGTTTTGCAGCTTTAGGTAATTTACTTCAAAGTTATTCAGAATCTATCCGCTTACTATGTGGAGCTATATCTCTAATATTAGGATTATTATTAGTATGTAAAATTATTATGTATCCATCTATGATAAAGGAAGATATGAAAAATCCTATTATGGCTAGTGTATCTGCAACATTTCCAATGTCTATAATGCTTTTAGCTACTTATGTGAAACCTTTTTTAGGCCAAGGTGCTATTTATATTTGGTACTTAGGCATTCTTCTTCATTTGGCACTAATAATTTATTTTACGATAAATTTTATATTAAAATTTGATATAAAAAAGGTGTTCACTACTTACTTTATAGTTTATGTTGGAATAGCTGTTTCTAGTGTTTCAGCTCCAGCTTTCGAAAAAATTAATATAGGTACATTAGCATTTTGGTTTGCATTTATATCATGTTTGTTATTACTTATAGTTGTAACATATAGATATGCTAAATATAAAGAAATTCCTAATCCAGCTAAACCAGTATTCTGCATATATGCAGCGCCTGTAAGTCTTTGCCTTGCTGGATATATTCAATCAGTACAAACAAAATCATTATTTATGATAGGATTCTTAGGTATTTTATCAATAATAATATATCTTATAGTTTTATTAAAATTACCACAGTTATTAAAATTACCATTTTTCCCTAGCTATTCAGCATTTACATTTCCTTTCGTTATAAGTGGAATTGCAATGAAAATGACTATGGGTTACTTAGCTAAAATAGAACAACCTATTTCTTTATTAAAGTATATTGTTCTATTACAAACTATTATCGCTACTTCACTAGTAATATATACTTTATATAGATATATAGTATTTTTGATTCCAGAGAAAAAAGAACATTCAGTAGCTCAATAAATTATATATAAAAATAACTTACTATAGCTCATATTAGATAGTAAGTTATTTTTTTAACTGCTTTTTATATTTAAATATATAATATTATCTATATAGCTAATGATTAAAACAACAGAACAAATTCTTTAACAAATCACAAAAAAATATTATACTTAAGTGAGACTCTAAATCTCTGATTTAGCCAGTCGAACTTACTCCTATGAACGCAGTGAGTAGAAGTTTCCTCTAGATTCCAAAACTTGTTTTGGCTAATGGAACTTACGCAAAGCGCACTCCTATGAGCGAAGAGAATAGGAGTTTCCTCTAGACTCTAAATCTTTGATTTAGCTAAATGTGATAATAAATTTTTGACATAATTACTAATCCAAAAATAATTATATTGAGAGGTTTATATATGAGAAAAAAAGATATATTAGAACTAAAAAGACGTCTAAAGAAAGATCATTGTACCTTCACTAAAATGTGTGGTTGCTATGTTAATGGCGAAAAGCATATTATATTAAAATTTAGAGAGACATTCCTAAATTTAGATGAAGATGAATACTTTAAATACTTAGAAATTGCTAAAAAAGTTCTGTCTGGAACTATTGGCAATAATATTTTAGAACTGAACTTCCCAACTAATGAAGATCTTATAAATGAAAGACAACTTTCTCTTATGCAACTTAAAAGCAGCCAACTAAAGGATGATACCCTTCTTGACAGTTTTTATGATTCAATTATAGATAACTATGATTATACTGGTAACTTTTTAATACTTATTTTTCATGATGCTTATGATGTTATTACTAAAACTAAGGATAATGCTAAGTTAGATGAATCTGAAGAAGTATATGAATATGTTTTATGTGCAATATGCCCTGTTTCACTTTCAGAGCCTGGTCTTAGACACTTTGAAGAAGAAAATAAAATAAAGGCTCGTATTAGAGATTGGGTAGTTGAATCTCCTGCTAATGGCTTTGTATTCCCGGCATTTATTAATCGTAGTTCAGATGTTAACTCTATTATGTATTACACTAAAAATGCAAAAGATACACATCCTGAATTAATGGAATATGGCTTAGGCTGCTATTCAAAGCAAACTGCCACTTTACAAAAAGAAACTTTCCACTCTATTATTAAGGATTCCTTTAGTGCTGATGAGGAAAAGGCTGAAAAAATCCTTATGGATGTTCAAGAAAACCTAAATAATATGATTGATGAATATAATGCTATATATGATGATACAGATGCTGAACCAATAATCCTAACAAAGGATGATGTGCAAAGTTTATTAATTGAAAGTGGAATTCCTGAAGAGGTAACTACTAAGATTGAAAACTCTTACGAAGAAATTTTTGGTGATGATCTTCCTTTAGCTGAAAACTTAATTGATGCAAAGATACTTAAAGCAAATGAGCAAATAAAAAGGGAAAAACACCTTCAAAAACAAGTAGAAATACTTCAAAATAAACTTGAACAAGTTAAGCAAGAAGTGGCAGTAGATACTGAAACTCCCCTACCTACGGAAAATAATGATGAGATTTTACAAAATAATAATGATGATATAGTTTTAGATGAGCCTTCTGAAAATGATTCAACTGAAACCATAGAAACTAGTATAGAGAATGTCGATGATACAAATTCAGATGAAAATAATACATCTGATTATGATGTTATACTTCAAGTAAAACCTGAAAAAATACCTCAAATAAAATCTCAAATTATCGATGGCCAAAAATGTATCATTATTCCTATTAATGATGATGAGCAAACTACAGTTAACGGATTAGATGACTTAATTTGATATAACACTTTGAATTTGGTATAATATTCTGAAAAATGGTAGGAGGAAGTAAAATGTTTGAAAAAGATCAATATGAAGAACATATTAAATCATTTAAAAAAATACTTTCTACACAGGCAGATGACATACTAAATGATAAAGATAAGGCTGTTGTTTATATAGGGAGAGGAACTTGTCCTTTCTGTCGTAAGTTTGCTGAAAAATTAAGTAACTTGGCTAACAAAGTTGACACAACAATTTACTATGTAGATAGTGAAGATTTTTCTGATGATGGACTTAGATCATTTAGAAACAAATATAACATTGTAACTGTACCAGGTTTTATTGTTAGTAAAAATGGAGAAATAGAAGTTCGTTGTGATTCTTCAACGCCAGAAGAGGAAATATTATATATGTTAAAATAAAAATAAAAATAAAAATAAAAGAAAAAAATATAATGCTAGCTGTTCCGTCGCAGGCTCCAAGTCACACTAGCATTATATTTTTTTCTTTCCAAGCTAAAGGAAATAATTCCTCCCTCACTCGGAATTATATAATTTATTTGCGACCTCGCAGGCTCCAAGTCGCCAGAATATAATATCTATATCCTCATATACTCAAGGAAAGGAATTTATAAAAAATTATTAACAGGGTAATATTTTTATAAATTCCTTTTTTATTACTTATTAACTTATTTTGTTGCAAATAATATTCTTTAGTATTACTGCTCTAATGGCTTCGTACTTAATATAATCTGGTAAGCTTTTTTTAATGACTTGAATTTTATCTATTCCATTCTTATTAATTGCTTCTAAAATCATCTCTTCATCTTTTTTATCATAATACTTATCAAGCTCTATCTTTATACTATACTCACCTGTTGATTTTATATAATCTGTTACATATCCAAGAATTGTTGAAATTGATATTTCCATATCATCTGATATAGCTTCTATCTCTTCCCCCATATTAAGTCTATCTAAAACTATCTCTGAAGCTCCTCTTGTTTCTCCATCTATAATAAGCTTCTTTCTCTTCTTTTCTTTCCATATAGAATTAATATGATTTTCTATTACATATCTATCTACTTCATTAATTATAGAGGTACCATAAGCTTCTATCTTCTTTGGGCCAATTCCTCCAATATCTTTAAGCTTCTCTAAAGTATTAGGATAACGCCCACTTATTTCTTTCAAAGTATTTTTACTTAAAATCATTGATACAGGAAGATTTAATTTGTTAGCAAAATCTTGTCTTATCGTAATAAGTCTGTCTAAAAGGTCTTTATCACTATTAACTTCAAAATAATCATCTTCTATTTCTTGAGATTCTTCTTTATCAACTGCTATTTCCTTTTTAATATTATTTTCTATTATATATTCTCTAATAATCTCTATGAACTTTTCACCATATCTCTCATACTTAATTTCTCCGACGCCTGAAATTTCAAGTATTTCTTCTTTACTTGTAGGATATTTTATACTCATCTCTCTTAAGGTTCCATCTCCAAATATCATATATGGAGCCTTCTTTTCTTCTTGTGCTATCTCTTGTCTTAATAAACGTAATTTATCAAATAAATCATTACTTTCAGTTCTATTGCTTTCAATATTAACTTCCTTAAGAAGAACCTTAACTTCTCCCTTTATGACCTTATACGATATATTATTTAAAGCTACTGTTGAATATTCTTCATTAACATCTATGTATCCATGAGCAATTAAGATATTTATAAATTCCTTTAATCCATCACTAGAATATTCCTTCATTATTCCATAGGTACTTATTTCATCAAAGCCTAGACTTAAAAGCTTCTTGTTTTTAGAACCCCTAAGGACATCTACTATCATTCCAACACCAAAACTTCTCTTCATTTTATAAATACAAGATATAACCTTTTGTGCCTCTATAGTTCTATCCTTCACTTCACCTTTATTTAAACAGTTGCTGCAATTATTACATTCTCCTTCAGATGAATCTCCAAAGTATTCCAGAATATATTTTCTATAACAATTATTTATATAAACTAAGCTAGTCATTTGCTGAAGCTTTTTATATTGATTGTTTTTCCTTATTGGATCTTCAGTGCTAACTTCAATTAGATATTTTTGAGTAATAACATCTGCTGGTGAAAACAGCATAACACATTCACTTGCTTCACCATCTCTTCCGGCTCTCCCTATCTCTTGATAATAACCTTCAATATTCTTAGGCATATTATAATGAAGAACATATCTTATATTAGGTTTATCAATTCCCATACCAAATGCATTAGTTGCAACAATTACATTAGTTTTATCATTTATAAATTCATCTTGACACCTAATCCTTTCCTCATTTGAAAGGCCTGCATGATATCTCCCTACATTAATATTATTTTTCTTTAGCAATTCATAAATACTTTCTACTTCTCTTCTTGTAGCGGCATATACTATTCCTGAATCTTTAGTATTATTTTTTATATAATTAACTAAAAACTTCTTTTTCTCTATACCTTTAACAATATTTATTCTTAAATTCTCTCTATCAAAACCAGTAACAAATATTTTTGGTTCTCTAAGCTTTAATAAATTTACAATATCATTTCTTACTTCTTCAGATGCTGTTGCTGTAAAAGCTGTTATAATTGGTCTTTCCATAAGCTTGTCAATAAATGTAGCAATCCCTTTATAACTTACTCTAAAGTCATGTCCCCATTGAGATACACAGTGAGCTTCATCAATGGCAACCTGTGCAATTTTCACTTGTGTTATTGCTGTAATAAACTCATTTGAATGAAGTCTTTCAGGTGCAACATAAATTATTTTATATTTTTTATTATCAATCCCATTCATTACCTCATTAAACTCATAAGTGGATAAAGAGCTATTTAAAAATGCAGAGTTTATCCCTATTGAATTTAATGTGTCTACTTGATCCTTCATAAGAGATATAAGTGGTGAAATTACTATTGTTATTCCATCTAAAATTAAAGCTGGAATTTGATAACAAAGAGACTTACCTCCTCCAGTTGGCATAATGGCAAGAACATCTTTTTCGTTTAAAATTTCATCTATTATTTTTTCTTGTCCTCTTCTAAAACTCTTATATCCAAAGTATTTCTCTAAAACTTCTAATTTATTTACTGGCAATTTTGTCTCCTTTTTATATCCTTCAAATTTATTTATCTTAATTATAGCACTACATCTTCAAATATATTCATAATAAAATTAGATTGTGTAAAAAAAAGACCTCTAGTAAATAATTAAAGTAAACTGTACCCTTTGTCAAGGACAGTTAAAAAAAGAGTAGGCCTAATATAAAAGATGATTTCTGTATTGAACAGGA